>NZ_JBOCEF010000029.1:0-57971 GCF_050586345.1 Rhodovulum sp. DZ06 | reverse complement strand
GGGGGGGGGGGGGGGGGGGGGGGGGGGGGGGGGGGGGGGCGGGGGGGGGGGGTGGGGGGGGGGGGGGTGGGTGGGGGGGGGGGGGGGGGGTGGGGGCCCCCCCCCCCCCCCGGCGCCCATCTCCGCGCCCAGCCGCGCCTGCGCGAGGGCCAGCACCTGCCCGCGCACGAAATCCGCCGCCATCGGCGCGTCATTGCCCGACAGGCGCAGGATGCGGGCCTGCGCCTCGACCGCGGCGCCCCGCGACCGGCCCACGCCCGCCGCCGCCACGCGCCGCGCCGGGCCGAAGCGCCGCGCCCCGCGCCAGCCCAGCAGCGCGATCACCACCAGGATCGCCGCCCAGACATGGGCCAGCGGCGGGCGCAGCAGCCGCAGCAGCGCCGAGGGATCGCGCTCGGCCGGCTCGTCCCCGGCATCCGCCGACAGGGTGGTGCCGGGCAGCGGGTCGACATAGACCATGCCGTCCCGCCCCTCGCGCAGGCGGCGGACCAGCGCCAGCGCCTCCTCGGCGTTATCGCCGAGCGCCAGCCCGTGATTGTTCATCAGGTCGGGATCCGAGAGGTAATAGACCTCCGGGCCGGTCCCCGTCGCGCAGATCGCGCCCAGCACCCCGTCCCCGAAGCGCAGGTCGGCGCGGCAGCCGCGCGGCAGCGCGCCTGCCCGGAAGGTCTGCGGGTGGTAGAGCGTGATCGCCCCGCCCCCCGGTCCCGGCGCGGCCCGGAAGCCCGGCGCCTCCTCCACCGAAAGCCGCGCGCCCGACAGTTCGGGCAGCCTGGCCGTCAGCCGCTGCGCCCGCTCGGCCCCGCCGGGCCCGGCGAAGACCAGCTGGCTGCGATGCGCCACGCCGGGCTTGACCATGCCGCCGCCCCACTTGGGCAGCATCACCAGCGTGGGAACCAGCGCCAGCTTCTCTTCGAACGTCCACCTCGGTTGGCCGCGCAGCGCCGTGCGCTCGGGCCAGGGGGTGTCGGAGTTCTCCGGCGCATAGCTGTCGAGCGCCGGATCCCAGAGCGGGGTCACCTGCAGCGCCACGCCCGCCGGGTCCACCTTGCGCGAGGCGCGCGCCCGCGTCGCGGGGATGTCATGGCGCGCCAGCCAGGGGGCGAGCCCGTCCACCCCGATGGCGGAAGTGTCGAGCTCCACCGGCGGGCGCCAGACGGCCCAGAGCAGCGCCGCCATCACCGCCAGCGCGGCCACGGGCACGATCCAGCCATGCCCGCCCGGCTTCGCGCCCGCCCCGGATGCGCCGGTCCCGGAGGCGCCCGCCCCGGATGCGCCCGGCGTCCCGCCTGGTGTCGCCGCGCCGCTCATCGCCGCCCCTCCGCCTGCGCGAGGACCGAGCGCCCCGCCTCCAGCGCCGCGCCGAAGCCCGCGTCATCCACCTTGCGGCCGCCGTAATGCGCCAGCTCGGCCGCGCGCAGAAGCGCCTCGAGCGGCGGGCGCGCGGGCCAGTCGGCGGGGATCTTGGCCAGCGCCTCGCGTTCCGTATCCGCGCGGGCGAAGCGCAGGTCCATCGCCCCGGCGGCGGCGATCAGCGCGTGGCGCAGCAGGATCGCCAGCGCCGCGCCCCGGTCCGCCATGGCCGAAAGGCGGGCCAGCAGCGCCTCCGCCTCCGACAGGTCCGCCGCCTCGGCCGCCCAGGCGTCCGGCGCGGCGGCCTCGCGCGCGGCGCGGCGGCCCTGCGCGGGCTCGCGCGCCAGCAGCGCGCCGCCGCCGGCGAATTTCAGCAGCAGGACCAGGATCAGCGCGACGATCCCCACCCCGATCAACGCCCCGACATTGGGCGAGACCGAGAGCAGCGGCTCGCGCCGCTCGGCCTTCGGCGGCGGCTTGCGCTCGGGCCCCGCGAGGTCGCCCTCCAGCCCGTCGGCATAGACCGGCTCGGCCCGCATCCGCGCGCCGGGGCCCGAGAGATAGGCGCGCCCGGTCTCGGAGCGGGGCGGTTCGGCGCGTTCGGTGATGGTGTAGCCGTCCTGCCCCGCGGCGTCCTGCGCCGGGGCGGAGAGGGGAAGGACGAGAAGCGGTCCCAGCGCCAGCGCGGCCGCGGCGGCGCGCCTTGCGGGGAACCGGCCCGGGGGCCGTGCCGAAACGTCGGCGAAGGGGTCGGTCATGTCTGCGCCGCTCCGCCGAAGGTTTGGGCCGTGGCCCCAATAGAAGCGCTCGCCCCGCCCGTTTCAAGGGGCGAGGCGTGGCTGCAGTACTTGTGGAATTGTTCGCGCCCCCGCCGCGGGTCCGGGCCGCGGGTCAGACGACGGCGAGGTGGTTGTCCCAGGCCAGCGCGTGGCCCCGCGCCGCGCCGGTCCCGCCCGGGAAGGCGATGCGCCCGGCGCCGCTGCTGGTCATGAAGCCGGGGCCGCGCCCCGGCGCCACGCCGCAGACGTCGGGGTCCAGCACCGCCTCCTGGAACGCGCCGTCCGCGGCGGCGAAGACATGCATCCGCCCGCCGCGGGGCGAGGTCACCGCCACCCGCGTCCCGTCGCCGGAAAACGCGACCGAGCCGCCATAGCCCTGCATCGCGAGATGCTCCGCCCCCGGCGCGGCGCAGAGCCGCGCCTCGCTTTCGCCCGCCGGAACCAGCCCCAGCAGCGGCGCGTCCCGCCGTTCGTCCTGGCGCTGCATGGCGAAGGCCACCAGCCCGTCGCCGCGGACCGAGAGGTGGCGGATCGAGCTGAGCCGCATCTCCTCAGCCAGCGCCAGGGCGCCGGTGATCCCGCCCCCCGGCGACAGCCAGGCCAGGTTCGGTTCCATGAAGGGGATGTTGAGCTTGGCCCGCCCGCTGTCGGGATGGGTCATGATCCCGCCATTGGCCACCGCGAACCCGCCCGAGGGCAGGCGCAGGATCTCGTGCGGGCCGACCCCGCCCGAGGGGAGCTCGTCCACCCGTTTCCCGTCCTGCCAGATGCCGATCCGCCCCTCGCCCGCCTCGTAGTCGTTCTCGGGGGTCAGGAGCGTCGCGCCGTCAGCGGTGAAGGCGCCGTGGCCGTAGAAATGCCGTCCCGCGGGGGCGTCGAGGCGCTGCACCACCTCGCCGGTCAAACAGTCGATCACCAGCGCGAAGGAGCCCGGGCGGCGGGCGAAGGCCACCGCGAGGGGCTTTCGCGGGTGGGCGGCGGCGGCATGGCCGCGGCCGGGCAGGGGGAGCGAGAACAGCGACTCGCCCGCCGCCGACAGCCCGTGCAGCCGGTAGGCGCCGCTCGCATCCCGCCCCGCGGCCAGCACCGCGGGCGCGCCTGCCGCGGCCCAGCCGAGGCGCGGCGCGATGGCGGAGGAGAGGGCGGCGACGAGGAACCCGCGTCTTGTGGTCATGGGAATGTCCCTTCTGTGACGAGGGGGGCCGCGCCCCTCAGTCCCCGTCCAGCGCGTTGAACCCGGCCGAGACGCCGAGGCCCTTGCCGATCTCCTCCGCCGCCGCGGCGCGGGCGTCCTCGACCGCGGTTTGCAGGGCCTCGAGGCGGAAGCGCCCCATCGGCTCGGTCACCTTGGCGAAGGAAGGGTCGTTCAGCTCCGCCGCCGCCTTGCGGGCGCGGGCGAAGGCGGAGGCGGTGCGCGGGGCGCCGCCCAGCGGGCCGGAGAGCGCGGCGTGCAGCTCGTCCAGCGCGGCCAGCGCCGCCTCGACGTTATGCTGCGCCCGCCCCGAGCGATGCGCCTCGGCCCGCATCGGGCGGGGGCGGTCGAGCGTGCCGAGGGGGCGGCCCAGCCGCACGTCGGCGATGAACTGGAGGCCCGCGTCGAGCGCCTTGTAAAGCTCGCGCGCGGCGTCCTCGGCCGCCGGGTAATCGCCGCCGTCATGGGCGATCAGCATCGGGCCTCGGGTCGCGCGCCAGGCGGCGTCCAGCTCGGCCGCGATGCGGGCGATGTCGGCGGCCTGGGCGCGGACCAGGGCGCAGGCGCGCTCGGGGGGCGCGGCGGAGACGTCCTTGTCGAACATCAGCCGCTCCATCGCGTAGAAGCCGCGCCCGGCGATCGAGCTTTCGGCGAAGGCCGCGGGATCAGCCAGCGGGTCGGCCCCCTCCGGCGCCTTCAGCAGCTTGCCCAGCGTGCGCGGGGTGAAGCCCTTGGCGTCGGGCCAAAAGGCGAGGGCGAAGGCCCGGTGCCCGGCCTCGGTCGGGCCGAAACGCAGGTGAGACACGGCCAGCCAGGCGTCGAACGCCGCCCCCCAGGCGGCGCGCAGGGCGGGGGCGTCCGGGGCGCAATCCGCCCGCGCCGCGGCGTCCAGCGCGGCGGCGGCCTCGGCGAAGCGGGCGAAGCCGGGCAGGGCGTGGCGGTCCACCGCGGCGCGGATCGCGGCGTCGCGGGCCTCCTGCCGCTGCTGCACGGCGGCGGGCGCGGGGGCGGGGGCGTCTGCGGCGGCGAAGGCGGGCGCCCCGGCCAGCAGCATCAGCGCGGCGAGGGCGGCGGCGGGGCGGCGGGCGTTTGCGTACATCACAGCGACTCCAGGAAGGCGATCAGGGCGGCGCGGTCCTCGGGATCCGCTTCGGCGACCGCGTCGCGGGCGGCCTCGGCCTCTCCGCCATGCCACAGCACGGCCTCGAGCAGCGACCGCGCCCGCCCGTCATGCAGGAAATAGCTGTGGCCCGAGACCTGCTCGGTCAAACCGATGCCCCAGAGCGGCGGCGTGCGCCATTCGCGCCCGTTCGCGCGACCCTCGGGGCGGCCGTCGGCCAGGCCCGGGCCCATGTCGTGCAGCAGAAGGTCCGTGTACGGCCAGATCAGCTGGAAGCTCTGCTCGGGCCGGTCTTCGAGCCGCGCGGTGACGTGCTTGGGGGTGTGGCAGGCGGCGCAGGCGAAGGCATGGAACAGCGCCTTGCCGCGCAGCACCTGGCTGTCCGCCGCGTTCCGGCGGGCCGGGACGGCGAGGTTGCGCGAATAGAAGGTCACGAGGTCCAGCCCCTCGGCGTCCACCTCGAGCCCGCCCCCGACGCCGCCCGGATCGCCGCCATGGGGGGCGGTGCGGCAATCGGCCTGCGCCTCGGTGCACTCGCCCCAGCCGCCGGGGTGGAGGGGGTTGGAGATGCCGATATCCCCGGTGAAAGCGTCCGCCGATTGCTGGCGCACGGTCGGCGCGCCGGCCTTCAGCCCGAAGCGGCCCAGCATCGGGACGCCGTATTCGCTGCTGATCGCCACCTGCACGCGGCCCGAGATGCCGTCGCCATCGGCGTCCTCGGGGTCGGCGCGGGCGATGATCTCGGCCGCCGGGATGGCTTCGAGCAGCCCGAGCCCCAGCATCTGCGGCGCCACGCGCGGCGACAGCATCGCGTCTTCGGCGAGGGGACCGTAGCCCAGGTCCTCGGCCCGCCAGTCGGGGCGGCGCAGGGTCGCCGTCTCGCCGCCGCCGAGCGTCACCTCTTCCTCGGTCCAGCTCACGGCCAGCCGGTATTCGGGGGCATGGCCGGGCAGGGCGAAATCCTGCATCTGGCGGCCATAGACCGGCTCGGGCGCGTCGGCGATCCAGCCCTCGATTTCTTCGGCCAGCGTGTCATCCGAGGCCGCGGGGACCGAGACGCGCAGGAAGATCGACACCGCCGAATCCTCGGGCCCCTCGGGCGGATGCCCGCGCCCGTCCTTCAGGTGGCACCGCTGGCAGGCGCGCGCGTTATAGAGCGGCCCCAGCCCGTCCGACGCCTTGGTCGAGGACGGCGAGGACACCCAGATCTTGCGGAACAGCCCGTTGCCGACCTTGAAGCGCAGCTCATCCTCGAACGCCAGGTTGGCCGAGGGCTGGGAGAACGCGTCGCGATTGGCGCGCGCGCGCACGGTCGCGGCCCCGCCGGAGTTTTCCTCGAACGGCTCGGGGGCGCTGAAATCTTCGGGGGCGGCGGTCACGGCGGCGATCCGCGCCGCCTCTGCCGCGTCGCGCGGGATGGCGGAGAGGTGCAGGTCCTGCGCGACGGTCTGGGGAAGGGACGCGGGCCCGGCGAGGGCCGGAAGGGACTGCGCCCCGGCCAGGACGGCCAGGGCGCAGATCGAACGCGTAGCGGGGCGCATGGTCACTCGGCCTCGTCCATCTTGGACGCGTTGAGCAGCGCGTAGTTCTGCCCGCCGAGCCGCCCGTAGAGGTCCAGCTGGGTCTCGAGGAAGTCGATATGGCCTTCCTCGTCGGCCAGGAGCTCGTCGAAGAGCTGCTTGGACACGTGGTCCCCGACCTCGTGGCAGTATTCGCGCGCTTCCTTGTAGAGGGCGCGGGCCTCCTGCTCGGCCGCGAGGTCCGCTTCCAGCGTCTCCTTCGGGTCCTGGCCGATCCGCAGCGGGTCGAGCTTCTGCAGGTTCGGATGCCCTTCGAGGAACAGGATGCGCTGGATCAGCCGGTCGGCGTGGTGCATCTCCTCGATGCTTTCCTCGCGGCTCTTCTTCGCCATCGCGCCGAGGCCCCAGTCTTCCTGCAGGCGGTAATGCAGCCAGTACTGGCTGACCGCCGTCAGTTCGCTGCGCAGGGCGCGGTTGAGATACTCGATGACCTTTTCGTCGCCTTTCATCGGGCGGGTCCTTTCGTCTGG
This sequence comes from Rhodovulum sp. DZ06, assembly GCF_050586345.1. Taxonomy (NCBI): domain Bacteria; kingdom Pseudomonadati; phylum Pseudomonadota; class Alphaproteobacteria; order Rhodobacterales; family Paracoccaceae; genus Rhodovulum; species Rhodovulum sp. DZ06. The sequence goes on along the minus strand of NZ_JBOCEF010000029.1, from coordinate 51,477 downwards.
CTGCCGCGCCGCCGCCTGAACGGCGCGCCGGCGGGTGGCTGGGGCCCCCGGCTTGCGGGGGCGGGAGTTAACAGATGGTTTAAAAGCGGCGCTCAGCCAGCCGCCGCCTTCGCCTTGCGGCGCAGGTTCCGCAGCTCGGCCGGAACCGGGTGGTTCGGGTTCGCCCGCATGGTCTTCACGAACAGCTTCATGCAGTCGCCGCAATCGGCCTTGCGGCCCAGCGCGCGGTAGATCTTGCCGGGGGTGATGACGCAGTCCGGGTCCGACTGGCGCATCCAGTCGATCGCGGCGTTGATCTGCGCGTCGGTGGTTCCGGTGCAGGAGCAGACGATCATGCGGGGCAAGCCTTTCTGGCGCTGGGCTGGAGAGGGAGGGGCCCCGCCCCCGCCGCGCCCAGGGGAGAGCGCGCGGCGGGGGCGGGGCTGCGCCCGGGCGGGCGCAAGGGACGAAGCCCGCCCGGGATCGGCCCGCCCGGCCCTCCGCGCCAGGGGGGGAAGCGCGCGGCGGCCGGGGGGCGATGGGATCAGCGACGCCGGGGGCGGGTCACTGGAACACGGCCGAGGGGCTGTCGAGGCTGTCGGAGCCTTCCACCGTGAGCCCGCCCGCGGCGCCCAGCGCCTCGGCGATCTTCTCGATGGTCCCGGTCTGGTCGATCAGCGCGTTCACCGCGCCCATCACCAGCGCCTCGCCGCGCGCGTTCCCGGCGGCCAGCATCCGGTCATAGGCGTAGCCCGCCTCGGCCGCGGTGCGGATGTCGCCCAGCGCCAGCATGGTCGTCGCCAGCTTCGCCTGCATCTCGGCGTCCAGCGCGGGGTCCGCGGCGGCGGCGAGGTCCGACAGCGACGGGCCTTCCGTCACCGTGCCGTCCACGCCCACGTAACGGCCCAGGTACACGTTCCGGATGCCGAGCCCGTCGTAGTAGTGGCTGTTATGGGTGTTGTCCGAGAAGCAGTCATGCTCCTCCTCCGGGTCGTTGAGCATCAGCCCGAGGCGCATCCGCTCGCCCGCCTGCTCGCCATAGGACAGCGAGCCCATGCCGGTCAGCATGGCCGAGATCGCGGCGTCCGGGTCGGCCAGCAGCGCGGCGCGGGCGGCGCCCTCCGCGGTCCACTGCCCGGCCATCCAGCCGAGGTCCGAGATCAGCAGCTCCACCGCGGCGCGCAGGTAGTCGGCGCGGCGGTCGCAATGGCCGCCGGTGCAGGCCTCGCCCGCCGCGTAGTCCGTCCAGGGCCGCTCGCCGGCGCCCGGGCCGGTTCCGTTGAGGTCCTGGCCCCAGAGCAGGAACTCCACGGCGTGGTAGCCGGTGGCCACGTTCGCCTCGATCCCGTCGGCCTCGTGCAGCGTCTCGGCCAGCAGGGTCGGGGTGATCTCGGAGGCGTCGATGGACTGGCCCGACAGGGTGAAGTCCGGCGTCGCGATCACGTTCAGGGCGCGCAGCGCGTTCTCGTCCGAGGCGCCGCCATAGCCGCCGTCCACGTAGTCGATCAGGCCTTCATCCAGCGGCCAGGCGTTCACCTTCCCCTCCCAGTCGTCGACGATCGGGTTGCCGAAGCGGAAGGCCTCGGTCTGCTGATAGGGCACGCGGGCGGCGATCCAGGCGGCGCGGGCGGCGGTCAGCCCCTCGGGGGAGGGCGCGGCGAGGAAGGCTTCGACGGCCTCCTGCAGGGTCTTCGCGGTCGCGAGGCTGTCGCCATAGGCGGCGGCGGCGATGTCGGCATAGGCCGCGGCCACGGCGGCGCGGTCCGGGGCCTCGGCCAGCGCGGGGGCGGCGAAGGCGGCGGGCAGGGCGGCGAGGGCGAAAAGGCGGGGCGTCGGCATGGGCGCGGCGGCTCCTGTCAGTCTGGGCTGGGGCGCCGCGATCCTCGCGGCCGCTCCCTGGCGGTTGGGTCTTGCGGCGCGCCGGGGGAGCGGCGCGCCGGGGTGGGAAACCTTCAGTGCACCCGGCGCGGGACCGGGCGGCGGGGGGCTTCGGCGCGGCGGCGCGGCTCGGGCGCGGCGCGCAGCGCGAGGCGGCGCAGGGCCACGGCCAGCTCCTCGGCCACCGCCAGCGCCAGCGGCGCCATCTCGGCCCGGATCAGCAGGCTGGCCATCAGCATCGCCTCCTCCCGCTCGCCCTCGGCGGCGCGGGACAGGAAGGCGGCCACGACCGCCTCGTCCGAGCCGACGCAGGAGCAGGACTTCGAATGGCGCATCAGCGGGCGGCGGCCATGGGCGCCGAGCAGCGCGCAGAGCCGGTCGAGCGCCTGCACCGCCGCGGCCCCGTGCCCGAGGCCGAGCAGGGCGGCGAAATCGGCGGTGGCGCGGGCGCGCCCGGCCTCGCCGTCATGCCAGAGGCGGAAATACATCACCGCCGCGGTCTCGAGCGGCGAGAGCTCTTCCATCCGGCTCACCGGGGCGGCGCCGCGCGGGGGGCGGGCGGCGGACTCGGCGGCGTTCGCGTCGAACGGATCGGGGGGGAAGGCGCCGTCAGGCATGGTGCGGACCTCGTCAGCCATTGGGGGGATGGGCGATCTGGTCTGGCTGTCCCCCCTCCGGCCTGGGCCGGATCGGGGCTTGGCTTGACGGGGCTATTTCTGACTGAAACGCTCGGATACGTCAATCCGATAATTTTTGTCGGGATTGCCGCGCCGCCGCTTCGCGCGCCCGCGGAGACGCGCGGGGCGGGCGGGGAAGCGTGGCGCGGCGGTCAGGGCGGTCCCCCGAACGCAAACCGCCCGCGCCGGGGGAAACCGGCGCGGGCGGCGTGGCGCCGGGGCGGGGCGGGCTCAGGCGGCCTGCAGCGCCTCGGGCGAATCGAAGGCATAGGCGTCCATGGCGATCACGCCATAGTTGGTCGAGGCATGGATCCGCTTGCCCGCGGCCCCCTCGCCCCCCGCGCCCATGGCGACATAGAGCGGCAGGATGTGGTCGTCCGAGGGGTGATTCCACCGCCCCCCTTCCAGCCCGTCGGGCCCGGCGAGCACCGCGTCCCAGTCCCCGCCCTCGAGCGCCCGGCCGAGCGCGTCGGCGAAGCCGCGGGCCTCGTCCCGCTCATCCTCGATCCGCGGGCGGGACATCATGAAGGCGCGCAGGTTATGCGTCGCGGCGCCTGAGCCGATGATCAGCACGCCCTCGTCCCGCAGCGGCGCCAGCGCGCGGCCATAGGCGTAGTGCCAGGCGGCGCTCTGCCCATGCACGACGGAGAGGGACGCGACGGGGATCGTCGCGCCGGGGTCCATCAGCTTGAGCGGCGTCCACACCCCGTGGTCATAGCCGCGGGCGGGATTCTCGCGCACCGATCCGCCCGCCTCGCGCAGCAGCTCGGCGGCGCGGCGGGCCACGTCGGGGGCGCCGGGGGCCTTGTGGGTCATCTGGTAGAGCGCGGGCGGGAAGCCGCCGAAATCATAGATCGTCTCGGGCGTCTCGGCGGTCGACACCTCCGGGCTCATCGTCTCGTAATGCGCCGAGACCACGAGAATCGCCTTCGGCCGCTCGGGCAGGGCGTCCAGCAGCCCGCGCAGGAAGGTCGAGGCGGGGCGGTCCTCGAGCGGCAGCGTCGGCGCGCCGTGGGACACGAACAGGGCGGGAAGGGCATGGGTCATGGGCTTGGTCCTCCTTTACGGAACCACGCCCCCAAGGTCGGGTCTGGGCGGCCGTTGCGCAATGGGCCGCGCGCCGTCGCGGCGGGCAAGGATCGTCCTCCATGTGGAAACAATGACCCTTAGACCTTCGTCGCGCTTGCCCGGACGCCTCGCCTCCCCGAAGCTGCACATCAGACCGGGGCGCCGCCTCGCGTCCCTGACCTGCGACCATATCTGGGAGGATAGAGCTATGGCCTGGACCGCGCCGACGATCGAAGAATTCGCCTGCGGCATGGAGATCAACATGTACTTCCCCGCCGAGGGCGAAGACGACCTGTTCTGATCTTCCGGCAGGCTGACAGCCGGCCCCACGGGAGTCCCGCGCGATGAAGATCATCGTCCTGGGCGCCGCCGCGGGCGGCGGCCTGCCGCAATGGAACTGCGGGTGCCCCAACTGCGTCGCTGCGCGGTTGGGGCGCCTGCCCTCGCTCAGCCAGTCCTCGATCGCCGTTTCGGCGAACGGGGAAGACTGGGCGATTCTCAATGCATCCCCGGACATTCGCGCCCAGATGCAGGCGACGCCGGCGCTTCACCCCACGGGGCCGCGCGTGTCGCCCCTCAAGGCCGTGCTGGTGACCAATGGCGACATCGACCATGTCGCGGGCCTGTTCACCCTGCGCGAACGCCAGCCCTTCACCCTGTTCGCCACCGCCGGGATCCACGAGGTCCTCGCCGCCAACCCGATGATGACCGCCGTCGCCCCCGACGTGGTCCCGCGCGCCCCCGTCGCGCTGGGCGTTCCGTTCGAGATCGTCGCGGGCGTGGAGGCGGAGCTGTTCGCGGTGCCCGGCAAGGTGCCCCTCTACCAGGAGGGGGAGGTGGTCGACACCCAGCTTGAGGGCGAGAACACCGTCGGCGTGCGCCTCTCTGCCAACGGCAAGACCGCCTTCTACATCCCCGGCTGCGCCGCGCTGACCCCGGCGCTGGCCGAGCGAATCCGCGGCGCCGCGCTGGTGATGTATGACGGCACCCTCTTCGAAGATGACGAGATGATCCGCATGGGCCTTGGCGTCAAGACCGGCGCCCGGATGGGTCACATGTCGATGACCGCCAGCCTCTCGGCCTTCGAGGGCCTCGGCGTCGCGCGGCGCGTCTTCGTCCACATGAACAACTCGAACCCCGCCCTCGACCCGGACTCGGAGGCCCGCCGCGTGGTGGAGGCCGCCGGCTGGACCGTGGCCCAGGACGGGATGGAGATCACGCCATGAGCCTCGACGACGCCATGAGCGGGGGCCGCCCCGCCCCCCGCGCCCCCCAGTCCCGCGAGGCGTTCGAGGCGCGGCTGCGCGCCATCGGGGCCGAGCGGTACCACGACCTGCACCCGTTCCACGACCAGCTCCATGGCGGCGGCTGCACCCCCGACCAGGTGCGCGCCTGGGTGCTGAACCGCTGGCAGTACCAGGCGACGATCCCGATGAAGGACGCCGCCTTCATGTCCCGCGTCGAGGACCCATCCCTGCGCCGCGCCTGGCGCTCGCGGATCGAGGATCATGACGGCACGGACGAGAACCCGGGCGGCATCGTGCGCTGGCTGAAGCTGGCCGAGGCGGTGGGGCTGGACCCGGATTACGTGGCGTCGGGGCAGGGCGTGCTTCCGGCGGTGCGCTTCGCCTGCGACGCCTACCTGCATTTCGTGCGCGAGAAGCCGCTGCTCGAGGCCGTCGCCTCCTCGCTGACCGAGCTCTTCGCCCCCAAGATCCATGCCAACCGGATCGAGGGGATGCTCCAGCACTACGATTTCGCGAACGACGTCTCGATGTCCTATTTCAAGAAGCGGCTGACCGAGGCGCCGAAGGACGTCGCCTTCGGCCTCGACTGGGTGCTGACCCATGCGGACACGGCTGAAAAGCAGGACGCGGCGGCTGCGGCGCTGGAGTTCAAGACCAACATGCTGTGGGCCCAGCTCGACGCGATCGAGCACGCCTATGTCACCCCCGCCCGCATCCCGCCGGGCGCCTGGCGGCCGGGCGAGGGGATGCTGTGAACGCGCCGGCTTCCGCTCCCGTGTCTGGGACCGCCCCGCCCCCCGTCATCGACGCCGCCGCCCGTCCCGCCCTGCTGCGCGGCGTTCGGGTGCACCGGGACGAGGTCCGGGGCGTCTGGGCGCTGCTGGCGCCGGAACGGGTGCTCAAGCTCGACCCCATCGCCGCCGCCGTGCTGTCCGAGATCGACGGCGAGCGGACTTTCGGCGAGGTCGTGCAGGCGCTGGCCGACAAGTACGACGCCCCGGCGGAGCGCATCGCCGCCGACGCCTCGCGCCTGATCCTGACGCTGGCCGACCGCGTGATGGCGGAGGTGCGGGCATGAACGTCGCCGCCCCCACCCCCGAGGCGGATCGCGTGATCCCCGCGCAGCCGCCCATGGCGATGCTGGCCGAGCTGACCCATCGCTGCCCGCTCTCCTGCCCCTATTGCTCGAACCCGCTGGAGCTGGCGAAGAAGGACGCGGAGCTGACGGCCGACCAATGGGCCGACATCTTCCGCCAGGCCGCCGCGCTGGGCGTGCTGCAGCTCCATCTCTCGGGCGGGGAGCCCGCGTCCCGGCGGGACCTCGAGGAGATCCTCAAGGCCGCGGTCGATGCGGGGCTGTACACCAACCTCATCACCTCGGGGATCGGCCTGACGCCGAAGCGGCTGGCGCGGCTGGCGGAGATCGGGCTCGACCACGTGCAGCTCTCGGTGCAGGGCGTCGAGGCGGCGGATGCGGATGAGATCGGCGGCTACAAGGGCGGTTTCGCCCGCAAGATGGCGGTGGCCGAGGAGATCGCGCGGCTCGGCCTGCCGCTGACGCTGAACGCGGTGATGCACGCGAAGAACCTCGACCGGCTGGAAGAGACGGTGGCGCTGGCCGAACGGCTCGGCGCGCGGCGGCTGGAAGTGGCCTGCGTGCAGGTCCATGGCTGGGCGCTTCGAAACGTCGCGCAGCTTCTGCCGAGCCGCGAGCAGGCCATCGCCGCGCGCGACATCGTGCGGGCCGCGCGGATGCGCCTGAAGGGCCGCATGGTGATCGACTTCGTGCCGCCCGACTACCTGTCCGAGTTCCCCAAGGCCTGCATGGGCGGCTGGGGCTCCACGGGTCTCAACGTGGCGCCGGACGGAAAGGTGCTGCCCTGCCATGCCGCCGAGACGATCCCGGGCCTTCGGTTCGAGAACGCGGCCGAGACGCCGCTGAAATGGATCTGGGAACGCTCGGCGGCCTTCAACGCCTATCGCGGCGACGACTGGATGCAGGAGCCGTGCAGCAGTTGCGAGCGCAAGGCGCAGGACCATGGCGGCTGCCGCTGCCAGGCGATGGCGCTGGCCGGGGATGCGGCGGCGACGGATCCGGTCTGCTCGAAATCCCCCCACAAGGGCGCGGTGCTGGAGATGGCCCGCAAGGGCGATCCGGCGGCCCCGCTGGTGTACCGCGAGGCGGCGGGCTGAGGGCATGGACCCGGCGCGGCGTGCGGCCCTCGGGGCGAAGCGTGCGGCGGCGGGGCAGGCGCGGGAGGCGGCGCGGGATGCGCAGGCGCTGCGCCTGCCCGTCTTCCTGTCCGAGGCGCTGGGCCCGGCGGTCCGCCCGATCCCGCCTGCCGAGGTGCGCGCCCTGTGGCAGGCGCTCGGCGACCGGGCGGGGTTCGGCACGCATGGCCTGTGCTTCGTCCCACCCGAGGCGCCCGGCGCGCTGGTGCAGAGGGACGGGGAAAGCCGCGCGGCCTTCCTGGCCCGCATCGCGCCGCTGGTCGCCGGGGAGCCGCCCTGCGCGGTGATCGAGGACCTGCGCGACGCGGGCCTGCGCTGCGCCCCCGAAACCGCGCTTGGGGAATTCGACACGCTCTGGCGGGAGCTCCCGGGCCACATCGCGATCATCGGCGCCGGGATGCGCTGGGCGCTGCTGGTTCGCGGGACCCTGCCGGTGGAATTCGTGCGCCTCGACCCGCCCGCCGCGGGTGCGGGTGCTCAGGGGGGCGAGGCCCCCCATTCGCGCCCGCAAGGCGGCTGACGCCGCCCGCGCGCCGCCTGAAGCCGGGCGCCCGGCGGCGGGGTTGGAGGGGGGAGCGCGAGGGGGGAGGAAGGGGCCGGCGAGGCCCCTTCCTCCCCCCTCGCATTCACCGCGCCGCCGCGGCCTCCAGCGCCGGCCCGAGGAACTCCATGCTGACCTTCACCGGCAGCCGCCAGGCGTCGAAATCGTTGTAGAGCCCGGCGAAGACCACCATCACCAGCCCCATCCCGGGGTTCACCGAGAACCGCTGCCCGCCATTGCCGAACCCCGCCACCCAGGCGCCGCCGCCCGCGGGCATGTACCAGTGCAGCCCGTAGGACAGCTCGCCCAGCGGCACGTGGGGGTGGAAGCTCTCCTCCAGCCAGGACGCGGGCACGACCTGCGCCCCGTCCCACGCGCCGCCCGCCAGGATCATCTCTCCGATCCGGGCCAGCCCGCGCGCCGTCAGCCGCAGCCCCGAGGCGGCGGCGGGCGTGCCGTCCGGGCCCTCGGCCCATTCCCACCGGGTGATCCCCAGCGGTTCCAGCAACTTCGCCGCCGCGTAGTCGGGCAGCTTCATCCCCGATCCGCGCTCGATCAGCCCGCCCAGCAGCGCCGTCGCCCCGCCCGAATAGGTCCAGCGCCCGCCGGGCGCCTCGATCACGTCGCGCGACAGGACATAGGCCAGCGGATCGGGCGACAGCACCATCGCGATCTCGGAATTGCGCGGGTCGGTATAGGGCAGGCTCTCGTCCCAGTCCGTGCCCATGGTCATGGTCAGCGCGTGCCGCACCAGGATCCCGGCGCGGCGCGGATCGGCCTCGAGCAGCGCCTCGTGCCCCGGGAACCCGGCGTAGAGGGGCGCGTCGAGGCCGGGCACGATCCCCTCCTCCAGCGCGATGCCGTAGAGCAGCCCGGTGATCGACTTGCTGACCGAGCGCAGGTCATGGAGCGTGTCCGGCCCGTGCGCCACCACCCCCAGGTCCCGGCCCCAGGCCTCGTCGGCGCCGTCGAAATAGGCCTCGGCGAAGACCGCGCCGTCCTTCAGGACCAGCACCGCGTGCAGGCCCTCCAGCTCTCCGGCCGCCTGCGCGGCGCGCAGCGCTTCCTCCATACCGTTCTCCCCCGCGGGCGCGCGCAGCGGCGCGCCCAGAGCCAGACCCGCAGCAAGCGCGGCGATGAAAAGCGTCTTCAACACGTGGCTGTCCCCCTCGGCGTCGCCCGGCGAAATGCGCCGGGGCGAGGCCGCGGCGCCCGGCGGGCGCGCAAGGGCGGCCGCGGGCGCGGTCCCACATCCGCCGCCCGCCGGGCCGGGGACGGCCCCGTCCCGGCCCGGGCCCCTGCGAGCGCCCGACCGGGATCCGGATCGCCCGGCCCCCTGCAACCATAAGGCCCGCGCGGGCCCCGAGTCGCAAGGGGCCGCCCGGATCCCCTCCGGGCGGCCCCCTCTCTCATCCGCGGCGCGCCCCGCCTCAGAACGGGATCTTGCGCATGTCCAGCGTCGCCGCCCCGACCGGGTGCGACCAGGGCGAGCGCATGTTGATCCAGCCCGGGGTGTGCGCCATCGGGTCGAACCGCGCCAGCAGCCGGCCCTCGGCCTCGAGCGCATTCACCGGCCGCGTCTCGGGCGCCCTTCCGCCGGGGTGGTAGGTGCGGTAGGTGCAGCCGCCGAGGGAGCGCCCGTTCTCCCGGTCCACGATGTCGAAGACCAGCGGCGCGTGCGGCGGGATCGTCGGGTGCAGGCAGCTCGGCGGCTGCCAGGCGCGGAAGCGCACCCCGGCGATCCAGTTCGACCCGCCCGCATGGGTCAGCGGCACCTCGATCCCGTTCACGGTCAGCGCCGCGCCCGGGGGCAGGTCCTGGTCGATCTTCACCTGCACCCGCTCGACCGAGCTGTCGACATAGCGCACCGTGCCGCTCGAGGATCCCTCCTCGCCCAGCACCAGCCACGGCTCCAGCGCGGTGCGCAGCTCGATCTCCACGCCCTCCACGCTGGCGCGGCCCGCAAGCGGGAAGCGGAACTCGTGCTGCGCGGCGAACCAGGCCGGGTCGAAATGCACCCCCAGCGCGGTCGAAAGCTCGGACAGCACGTTGCAGAAATCCTGCCAGCAGAAATGCGGCAGCAGGAACTTGTCATGCAGCTCCGGGCCCCAGCGCTTGAGGGGCAGCCCGCAGGGCTCCTCCCAGAACCAGGTCAGCAGCGCGCGGATGATCAGCGCCTGCGCCGAGGACATGCGCGGATGCGGCGGCATCTCGAAGGCGCGGAACTCCACCAGCCCCAGCCGGCCCGCGGGCCCGTCCGGGGAGAACATCTTGTCGATGCAGATTTCGGTCCGGTGGGTGTTGCCGGTCACGTCGCACAGAAGGTTGCGGAACAGCCGGTCCACCAGCCAGGGCGGCGTGTAGGCCCCCCGCGGCGGCATCTGGTTGAGCGCGATCTCCAGCTCCTCCACCAGGTCGGCGCGGCTCTCGTCCGTGCGCGGGGCCTGGGAGGTCGGGCCGATGAACAGCCCGTTGAAGAAGTAGGAGAGCGACGGGTGGTTGTTCCAGTACCGGATGATGCTGGCGAGCATGTCCGGGCGGTTGAGGAACGGCGACTGGTCCGGCGTGGCGCCGCCCACGACGATGTGGTTGCCGCCGCCCGAGCCCGTCGGCTTGCCGTCGAGCTGGAAGGACGACGCGTCGAGCCCGAGCTGCCGCGCCTCCTCGTACACCGCCTCGGTGATGCGGACATGTTCATCCCAGGAATGGGACGGGTGGATGTTGATCTCGATGACGCCGGGATCCGGGGTGACCATGATCTTGTTCATCCGCCAGTCCGAGGGCGGGGGATAGCCCTCGACATGCACCGGCATGCCCAGTTCCTCCGCCGTCTCCTCGATGGCGTTCAGCAGGTCGGCGTATTCGGCGCCCGAGCCGGTCGGGGGCAGGAACACGCAGAGCGCGCCGTCCCGCGGCTCCACCGTCAGGGCGGTGCGCACGGCCGGGGCGGTCAGGAAGCTTCCCATCGGCACGCCGACGGTGGGGATCTGGGCGCCCTTCCTGACGCGGATGGTCTGCGCCTCGCCATGCTCGTCGATGACGTCGATCTCGTCATACTCGACCGCGCCCGGCTCGGCGCCCGCCGCCATCACGTCCTCGATGGACATGTCGAGCGGGATCCAGCCCGGCGTCCCGTTGGCGCCGTAGCCCCAGACATAGCCGAAGGGCGAATCGCCGGCCGGGCCCGCGACGTAATCGGCGCCCTCGGGGCCGGTCGCGGCGGCCTCTTCCCAGACCTCCTTGCCGCCCTTGATCACCTTGCGGCGCACGCGGCGCTGCATCCGGCGCGGGGTGGGCATGTCGTCGGACATGTCGAACGGGTCGCGCTGGGTCTGCACCTGGCGCTCGTCCTCGGGCAGCCAGGTCAGCGAGCCGAGCGGCAGGCGGAAGCCCGCGGGGCTGTCGCCCGGGACCAGCATCAGCTTGCCGCGGCGGGTGGCCCATTTCTCACTCCACCAGCGGAAGCGGCGCCGGGGCCGCTTGCGGATCCGCCCGTCCGAGGCCTGCGCCAGCTGGATCGGCAGCACGTAGGCGCTGGGCGTGGTCAGCCCGCGGCCGAACACCTTCGCCAGGCGCGCGCGCTCCTCCGGCTCCTCGAGCTTGCTGTCCTCGGGGTCGACATTGAGCGGCAGCTGGCTTTCGCGCAGCACGAAGGCGGCGCCGTCCTCCCAGGCGGGCTGGCCGGCGTCGGAGGGCAGGTCGAGATTCTCGCACAGCCGCTCCATGAACCGGCGCGCGTCGTCTGCGGGCGGCGGCGGGGCGCCTTCCTCGGGGACCGAGGCGATCAGGTCCGGGTTGGACCACATCGGGATCCCGTCCGTGCGCCAGTAGAGCGAGAACGCCCAGCGCGGCAGCTGCTCCCCGGGGTACCACTTGCCCTGGCCGTAATGCAGCATCCCGTCGGGGGCGAAGTGGTCGCGGAACTTGCGGATCAGCCGGTCGGCATAGGAGCGCTTGGTCGGCCCCACCGCGTCGGTGGTCCATTCCGGCGCGTCGCGGTCATAGGCCGAGACGAAGGTCGGCTCGCCGCCCATGGTCAGGTTCAGCCCCGACTGCCGCATCCGCGCGTCGATGGCCTTGCCCGCCGAATCGATGCTGCGCCACTGCATGTCGGTCAGCGGCTTGGTCACCCGCGGCGGCTCGCGCAGGCGGGTCACCTCCATGAAGTGACCGAAGTGAAGCTCCTCGGGCTCCAGCTTCTCATGCGCGCCCGACACCGGGGCCGCGGTGCGCGGCTCGGGCGTGCAGGCGAGCGGGATGTGCCCCTCGCCCGCGAACAGGCCCGAGGTGGGGTCGAGGCCGATCCACCCGGCGCCGGGCATGTAGACCTCGGTCCAGGCGTGCAGGTCGGTGAAATCCTCGGTCGGACCGGCCGCGCCGCCGTCGATGGGCGCGAGGTCGGCGGTCAGCTGGATCAGGTAGCCGGACACGAAGCGCGCGGCGTAGCCGTAGTGGCGCAGCATGTTGACCAGCAGCCAGCCCGAGTCGCGGCAGGACCCGGTGGCCTTGACCAGCGTCTCCTCGGGCGTCTGCACGCCCGGTTCCATGCGGATGTTGTAGCCGATGGCGCGCTCGACATACTGGTTGATCGCCACCAGCCAGTCGATGGCGCTGCCGCCCGGCTGCGGCGCGTCCTTCACGAACTGGGTGAAGCGCGGCGTCATCTGCGGCTTGCGCAGGTAGGGCGCGAGGTCGTGCAGGTCGTCCTCGGCGTATTTCGCCGGAAGCTCCTGCCAGTCCTCCTCCAGGAAGAAGTCGAACGGGTTGATCGCGTCCATCCGCGCGATCAGGTCCACCGTGATCTCGAGGTGGTCGACCTTCTCGGGGAACACCAGCCGCGCCATCCAGTTCGAGAACGGATCCTGCTGCCAGTTGATGAAGTGATCGTCGCCCACGTCGATGTTGAGAGAGTAGCTCTCGATCGGCGTTCGGGCGTGCGGCGCCGGGCGCAGCCGCACGATATGCGGCCATAGCTTGATGTGGCGGTCGTAGCGGTAGGTCGTCCTGTGCGTCAGCGCGACGGAAATGGCCATGCCCTTGCGTCTCCTTCGATGCGGCGGCGTTCACCATAGCCCACGTATCGCGGCGCCGCAAAACAAGGCGCCATGACGCAGGTGCGAATATCTATGGCGCCCGCCGGGCCGTGTTGCTAGCGTCAACGACATGTGGAACGAGATGGGCACATTGAGCGCGCCGCGGCCCGAGTATCGGGAGGTCGCGCGCTGGATCGAGGAACACGGGATCGAGGCGCTTACGGCTCGTCGAGCCGAGGCCGAGGCCCTGTTCCGACGGGTTGGCATCACATTCGCCGTCTATGGCGAGGGGGGGGATCCCGACAGGTTGATTCCCTTCGACCTCATCCCCCGCGTCTTCGGCGCGGCGGAATGGGACGTGATCGAGAAGGGATCTATTCAACGCGCGAAGGCGCTGAACGCCTTCCTTGTCGACATCTACAACGACGCGGCCATCGTCGCCGACGGGAAGATCCCCGGCGACCTGGTCTTCCATAACGAGGCGTTCCTGCCCGCGATGAAGGGCGTGCGCCCGCCGGGCGACGTGTTCAGCCACATCATCGGCGTCGACCTGGTGCGCACCGGGCCGGACGAGCTGTTCGTGCTCGAGGACAACTGCCGCACCCCCTCGGGCGTCTCCTACGTGCTCGAGAACCGCGAGGCGATGACCCGGCTGTTCCCGGACATGTTCGCCTCGGGGCTGATCCGGCCGGTGGACACCTATGCCGACATGCTCGCCGACGCGATGGCCGAGGTGGCCCCGCCCCTCTGCGACGACGAACCCACGCTGGCGATCCTGACGCCGGGGCATTTCAACTCGGCCTATTACGAACATTCCTTCCTCGCCGACCAGATGGGCATCTTCCTGGTGGAGGGGCAGGACCTCTTCGTCGACAAGGGCCGGGTCTGGACCCGCACCATCGACGGGCCGCAGCGGATCGACGTGATCTACCGGCGCATCGACGACGAATTCCTCGACCCCAAGGCCTTCAACCCCGACAGCGTCCTGGGCGTGCCGGGGATCATGGAGGTCTACAAGAACGGCGGCGTGACCATCGTCAACGCCCCGGGCGCGGGCGTCGCGGACGACAAGGCGGTCTACCTCCACGTCCCGGACATGGTGGAATACTATCTCGGCGAAAAGCCGATCCTGCCGAACGTTCCGACCTGGAAATGCGGCGAGCCGGACGACTGCAAGCACGTGCTCGCCAATCTCGGCGACCTCGTGGTGAAAGAGGTCCACGGCTCGGGCGGCTACGGGATGCTGGTGGGCCCGCGCTCCACCGACGCCGAGATCGCCGCCTATGCCGAGCGGATCAAGAACAACCCGGCCGGGTTCATCGCCCAGCCGACCCTCAACCTCTCCACCGCCCCGACGCTGACCGATGACGGCATCAAGGGCCGCCATGTCGACCTGCGCCCCTTCGTCATCACCGGCAAGGAGACGCAGCTGATCCCCGGCGGCCTGACCCGCGTCGCGCTGCGCGAAGGCTCGCTCGTGGTCAATTCCAGCCAGGGCGGCGGGGTCAAGGACACCTGGGTGCTGACCCGCTGAGGGTCGCCCCGCGAAAGAGAGAGGAGGCCGCACATGCCGATGCTCAGCCGCACCGCCGAGGGCCTGTTCTGGATGTCCCGCTATGTCGAGCGGGCCGAGAACGTGGCCCGCCTGCTCGATGCCGGACGCCGCATGAACACCCTGCCGAGCCCGGGGGGCGAGGCGACCCATGAATGGACCTCGGTGGTCATCGCCGCCGGGTGCTCGGACACCTATCCGCGCCCGCTGAACCAGGCGGACGAGGCGTCGGTGGCCCATCACCTGATCTTCGACCGGGACAACCCGTCCTCGATCCGGTCCTGTTTCGAGATGGCCCGGTCCAACGCCCGCGCCATGCGCACCGCGATCACCGCCGACATGTGGGACGCGGCGAACGAGGCCTGGTCCTCGATGCGCGCGCGGTCCCCGGCCGTGGTGGCGGGGGGCGGGCTGGCCCCGTTCCTCGACTGGACCAAGGCGCAGGCCCAGCGGTTCCGCGGCGCCGCCGACGACACCATGCTGCGCGACGCGGGCCACCATTTCGTCCGCCTCGGGCAGTATATCGAGCGGGCCGACGCCACGGCGCGGATGCTGGACGTGAAATACCACGTGCTGCTGCCGCGCGGGGCGGAGGTCGGCGGCGCGCTCGACCACGTGCAATGGGTGCAGATCCTGCGCGCGGCCAATTCCCAGCGCGCGTTCCGCCATGTCTACCGCCAGCGGGCGCGGCCGGACCTGGTGGCCGATTTCCTGATCCTCAACCGCGCCTCGCCGCGGTCGATGGCGCATTCCTACAAGATGCTGGTCCGGCATCTCGACGGGATGGGCGAGGATGACGGGCGCACGCGCGCCAGCCTCGAGGAAGCGGCGGCGACGCTGACCCGCCTGAAGGCGATGAAGATCGAGGAAGTGTTCGAGATCGGCCTGCACGAATTCCTGACCGAGTTCATCGAGGGCAACCACCGGCTCGCGGTGGCCATCGCCGACGATCACGGCTTCGGCCCGAATTCGGCCCGGGCCGCCCGACCGGCGGCGCGCGTCCGGGCCGCGGGGCTCCGGTTTCGTCCCCCGGCCCGGTTCGGGCCGCCTTCCACGCCCCGGGCGCATCTGCTAGGGGAGGCGGGCCTTCCCGAAACCAACCCAGGTTGGACTGACCGATGACCTATTGCGTGGCCCTGAAGCTGGACGAGGGGCTCGTCTGCCTCTCCGACACCCGCACCAATGCGGGCCTCGACAACATTTCCAAGTATCGCAAGATGCACACCTGGAGCGTCCCGGGGGACCGGGTCATCGTGATGATGACCGCCGGCAACCTCGCCGTGACCCAGGCCGTGGTCAGCTCGATCCAGGAGGCGATCGACGCGGACAAGGAAGGGATCGAGACGATCTACACCGCCCCGACCATGTTCCGGGTGGCCGAGGTGGTCGGGACCGAGATGCGCAACGTGTGGAACACGCACAGCCAGATGCTGGGTTCGGCCGCCGATGCGACGATCATCCTGGCCGGCCAGCGCGCCGGGGGGCCGCTGCGGCTGTTCATGGTCTACTCGGCGGGCAATTTCATCGAGTGCTCCGAAGACCATCCCTTCCTGCAGATCGGCGAGCACAAGTACGGCAAGCCGATCCTGGACCGGGTGATCCGCCCCGAGACGCGGCTGAACGACGGGGTGACGGCGGCGCTGCTGTCGATGGATTCGACGCTGCGGTCGAACCTGTCGGTGGGGATGCCGCTGGACCTGGCGGTGATCCGCAGGGACGCGTTCGTGTTCGATCCGCTGGTGCGGATCGAGGAGGACGACGAGTCGTTCCGGGAGCTGAGCGGGGCCTGGTCGAACGCGCTCCGCGACAGCTTCGTGAAGATGAGCGGGATTTCCCCTGCGGCCTGGCGGGCGGAGGAGCACGAGCAGACGCTTCTGCCGCTGGGCGATTACGTGGCCCCGCCCTCGGAGTCCCCGGCCCAGATGGAGAGCGGCCAGCGCTTCGACGACGCGCCGGTCTTCGTGGACCCGGACGATCTTCCCCCGCCGTCGGCCCCCGCGGGCGGGGACGTTCCCCGGGGCTGATCGGGGCAGGCGCTGGCCCTGGCCTGGTCTGGCCTGAACTGATCTCGCCTGGCCTCGGCTGGGCGGGAGCGGGCCGGGGAGGCTTTGAGCCTTTCGCCGGCCCTCCGCGTCCAGTGCGGGCTGCGCGGGGCGGTGCGATGCGGCCTCCGCGCGTCGGGCCGCACCTGGCCTCCGCGCCGCCTGTCGGTGCGTTCCCCCTTAGATACGTCTAGATACGTCTCCGGTCTGCCCGGCGCTTGTCGCGCGGCGCCGGACCGCGCCGGGAACATGGACCGCCCGGCGCTGCGCCCGGGGCAGGTCGCCACGCCACGCCACACCTCTCCTGTGCGGCGCGGTGCGCCGGCCTCGGGGCTGGACCCGGCTCCCCCGACGCCCGGGGCCGCGCCTCTGCCAGGGCATGATGATGGGCGCCGCGCCGCTTGTTGAGCGGGGCGCTTGGCGGGCGCGACCGGGCCTGCGGGAGAGGCAGGGCCGTGCAGGGCGGTTGCGCCACCCGGCCCAGCTTCGGCGCCGGCGGCCCCCGCCGTTTCGCGCGGCTCGCGGGAACACGGGGCAGGGCAGGCGTGCGGCTTGAAACTGCGTCGCCGCCCAAGGCGGGATGCTCGGCCAATACGGCGCGGCTCCGGGAGGGGCGTGGGCAGGACCTGGCCGGCGAGCCTGCGGCGGCGGCGCTTGTCGGTCTGTCGCGCCGTCGCCCAGGGTGGCCGGCGCAGCCCTCAGCGGATCACGAAGTCGGTGTGGATCAGGCCCGAGGCCTTGATCGTCTGCAGGATGTCCATGATCTCCAGCGCGCTGAGGCCGATGGCGCTCAGCCCCTCGACGACGTCCTGGACCGTCGCCTCCTCCTCGGGGCGCAGGGTGGCGGTCGGCCCTTGCTGGATGTCGACATTGTCGATCGGCAGCACCACCGTCTCGCCCTCGGCGAAGGGGTTGGGCTGTGCGGCGACGAACTGGCGCTCTGCGTTTATCTTGATGCCGCCGTGGGTGATGCTCATGTCCGGCAGCGGAATGGCGCCGCCGACCACGATGGTTCCGGCGCTCTGGTCCATCACGATCACCGCGCGGCTGTCGGGGCGGACCTGCACCCGCTCGACCCGCGCGACCAGCTCGGTCAGGGACATGCCGGCGCGCTGGGCGCGCAGCTCGATCGTGCGGGAGTCCACGGCCCTTGCGGCGACGCCCAGCCCCGCGCGCTCGATCGCCTCGGCGGCGGCCATGGCGGTGGTGAAGTCCGGGTTGCGCAGCGACAGGGTCATCTTGTCGAGCGTCTCGAACCCGAAGGCGACCTCCCGCTCCACCGAGGCGCCGCCGGGAATGTCGCCCACCGTCGGCACGCCGATGCGCTGCGCGGCGTTCTCGGTCTCGGCCGCGATGCCGCCGGCCACGATGGGGCCCTGCGCCACGGCGTAGATCTGCCCGTCGGCGGCGTTCAGCGGGGTCATGATCAGCGTCCCGCCATGAAGCGAGCTCGCATCCCCGATGGCCGAAACCGCCACGTCGATGCGCCCGCCCGCCCGTGAGAAGGGCGGCAGGTTGGCCGTCACCAGCACGGCGGCGATGTTCTTGGGACGGAAATTCTCTCCCGTCACGTTGACCCCGAGGCGTTCGAGCAGGTTGGACAGCGCCTCCTCCGTGAAGGGGCTGTTGCGAAGCGAATCGCCCGTGCCCGCCAGCCCGACCACCAGGCCGTAGCCGACCAGGTCGTTGCCGCGCACGCCCTCGAAGGTCGCGAGATCCTTGAGGCGCACCGGCGGCCCGGCGCCGAAATCCATGAAGCCGCGCGGCGCGGCCTGTCCGAAGCGTGCGCCGGCCTGACCGGGGCGGGCGCCGTCCTGCATGCCCTCTTCCGCCGCGGCGACATCTGCATGGGCGGGCAGGGCGATGCTCAGGACAAGGGCCGCCAAGGCGGCGAGGAGGCGGTGCATGCGGCTCACTGGATGAATCGGACGAAGCTGAGGGAGCGGGTCATGTTCTGGACGGTCAGCGCGGTCTCCAGCGCGCCCTGGATGCCGGTCAGGCGCGAGGCGGCCTCGTAGGGGTCGATGCCGACCACGTCGTTGAGGCGCATCTCCATCTGGGTGCGGGTGGTTTCGGCGTCGGTCTCGGCGCGCACGGCCTGTTCCTGCAACCCGCCCATGTCCGCCGACAGGTCGACCAGCCCGGGCTGGGCGCCGATCAGCGAGGCGGCGGCGAGGCTGAGGCTGTCGCCGACATCGGCGTCGGCCTGGGGCAGCCGCCCCTCCACCGTGCCGACCGCGAGGGCGAGGCCGAACAGCGCGCGCCGGAACGGGATGTCGAGGGCCGAGACGTCGAAATCCGCGTACTCGCCGTCATTCACCTGCATGCGGGTCGCCGAGGCGTCGCCGTTATAAGCGTCCGTTTCGTAGCCGCCGCCGGCGCCCAGGAACCAGTCGCGCAGCTGGTTGCGCATGTCGGCCGCGTCGGCCGCGCCGGACACGGCGGTGAAAGCGGCGTCGAGGATCTCCTCGGGCGGTTTCAGCGCCGCCTCGCCGACATTCGCGCCGGCGAACAGGCTGCGCCCGGCATACCGGGTGTTCAGCGCGCGCACCGAGGCGCCGAAGGCGTTGCGCGCGGTGTCGGCATGGCGCTTGGCGGTGGCGAGGTCGCCGCGCTGGGTCGCCGCCTCGATGTCCACGGCCAGGCCGTCGGTCGAGGCGCGCACCTGTTCGATGGCGTTGAGCGTCGTCTCGGCCCGTGCGCCGGCGCGCCGGGCCGCGGCGCTGAAGGCGGCCTTCGAGGCCGCGCCGGTTTCCAGGAGGTAGAGCTTGCGCATGTCCCCCCCGGCGGCCGCCGACAGGTCCTCGCGCTGGCCGGTGGTCAGCTCCCGCCCCGCGGAGGCGAGCTGCCTGGAGAGGTTGCTGGTCCGCAGGCGGAACAGCTGGTTGGAGAGGAGGTCGGGGACGCCGAGATTGGACATGATCAGATCTCCAGAAGGCGCTGGATCAGGGTGTCGACGGTCTGCAGAACCCGCGCGTTGGCGGCATAGGCCTGTTCGACCAGCAGCAGTTCGGCCAGCTCCTGGTCCGTGTCGACGCCGATCAGCGCGGCCTCGGCGGTGGCCGCGACCTCGAGCTGGGCGGTGCGCGAGTTGCGCATGTCGGTCGCCGCGGCGTTGGATTCGGCCACGGTGGCGGCAAGCTCGGCCGCGAGATTGCTGGAGGAATAGTCGCCGCCCACGCCCGCGTCGGCGGGGGCCGTGCGGGTGTCGGTCAGCGCATCCAGCATGCTGCGCAGGATCGAATCGTCGCCGGTCGGTCCCTCGGACACCGCGTTCACACCGTCGCGGATGCGCCAGGCCAGCCCGCCTTCCGCGGGGTCGACCGCGGCGTTCAGGCTGATCTGCCGGGCCGCGCCCTCGGGGCTCAGCGGGTCGAGCGCGAGGCTGCCGACGGTGAACAGGCCCGGGTCGCCGGGGGCCAGCGTCGGGTCGGCCGCCGGGTCCTGGAAGCGCGAGATCAGGTCCGCGGCATAGGCGTCGATCCGCGCGCCTTCCTCGACCCCGATCACGTCGCGCACTGTGAAGCTGGCTGACAGCGCGCCGCCGTCCAGCAGCCCGCCGCCGCGGCCGATCTCGATGGTCTCGCCGTTCAGCGTCAGGCCCGAGAGCGCGCCGCTTTCGACCGTCATGTCCTGGGTGATGACGCCGGTGGGCTGGAAGCCGAGCTCGTAGGACTTGCCGTCCACCAGCGCGCCGCCGCCCTTGCCGTAGACGGCGATCTGGCCGCCGCCGCGCGGGTAGGTCTTGATCGGGATCAGGCTCGAGACCTGGTCCACCAGGCGCTGGCGCTCATCCTCCAGCGCGGTCAGGTCCCCCCCGGAGGCGGAGCGGATCTGGATCTCCCGGTTGATCTGCTCGATCTGCTTGAGCGAGCTGTTCACGATGTTCACCTGCCGCGCGATGGTCGCGTCCGCGTCGACGCGGATCCGCGCGGTCTCGGTGGAGATGTTGTTGATCGTGCGCGTCAATTCCCGCGCGGCGCCGGCCACGCGGGACTGGAGAGACGCGCTCTCCGGGCTGTCGGCGAGATCGCGCAGCGCGATCTCGAACCCCGAGGCGCGGGCGGCGAGGCTGGTGCTCGACCCCGGCGCGCCCCAGGCGTCGGCCGCGCGCGCCCGCGCGGCCGCCACCACCCCCGCCTCGCCGTTCTCGGCCTCGAGGCGGCGGCGATCGGCCGTCGCCCGCGGGTCCGCGGCGCGCTGCATCCCCTCGACCCTGACCCCCGCGCCGATCCCTTCGAGATTTGCGGCGCCGAGCACCAGCGACTTGCGCGTGTACCCTTCGGTCATCGAGTTGGCGACGTTGTTGGAGATGACCTCGGCCGCCCTGGAGGAGGCGGTCAGGCCGCTATAGGCGTTATGGAGGGCGGAGGTGATGCTCATGACGTTCTCCGTGATACGGCCGGGACCTCAACCGGGCCGTCAGCGCTTGATGTTGGTCGTCTCCTGCAGCATCTCGTCCACGGTCTGGATGACCTTGGCGTTCGACGAGTAGGCGCGCTGGGTTTCGATAAGGTCCGTCAACTCGCCCGCGATGTCCGCGGTCGATTCCTGGAGCGCATAGCCGACGATGCTGCCGGTGGGGCCGCCGCCTGCATCCCACAGGTAGAGGGAGCCGGAGGCCTGCGTGAGGGAGAAGGTCTGGTTGTCCTCGGCCTTCAGCCCGTTCATGTTCGGCACGTCCGCAACGGGGATCTGGTAGATCACGCGCGTGTAGCCGGTGTCGTAGATCGCCGAGAGATACCCGTTCTCATCCACCTCGACCGAGGTGAGGGTGCCGACCGGCGTGCCGTTCTTGGTC
Source organism: Rhodovulum sp. DZ06 (assembly GCF_050586345.1). Lineage (NCBI taxonomy): Bacteria > Pseudomonadati > Pseudomonadota > Alphaproteobacteria > Rhodobacterales > Paracoccaceae > Rhodovulum > Rhodovulum sp. DZ06. Next base: position 30,427 of record NZ_JBOCEF010000029.1, on the reverse strand, counting down.
ACCGAGGTCGGCGCGAATTCCGCCGACAGCTGCGTCAGGTGCGAGGACGAGCCGGGCGAGCCGATCTGCAGCTGCATCGGGCCGCCCTCGACATTCACCTCGATCACGCCGTCGATCGGGTCGTAGGTGCCGCCCGAGAGCGGCGTGACGGAGAGCACGGCGCCGCCGGTGCCGCGGCTGTCGTCGAACACCACCTCGAACTCCGCGATCGGGTTCAGGGCCGGATCGGTGGCGCTGTCGTTCAGCGACATCGTCCAGGTGTTGGACGACCCGGTCGCCGGGATCGTCGGGGTGAAGGAGGCGTTCAGCGTCTGCGACGCGCCCACGTTGTCGAAATATTCCACCGGCACCGACAGCGTCGCGCCGGACGCGCCCGCCTGGGTCTGCGAGGCCGGAAGGTTCACGCCCAGTTCCATCTCCGTGGTCGGAGAGGCGGCGAAACGTTCCGAGTAGATCTCCACCGGCACCAGGCCCGCGGAGCTGTCGCGCGCCTGCACCGGGATGTTGCCGTCCGCATCCGCCGGCCAGCCGAGCAGCGCCAGGCCCGGCCCCGAGGAGGTGCGCAGCAGGCCATCCTTGTCCGGCCGGAACGACCCGGTCGGCGTCAGCAGCAGCGGCAGCTGGCCGACCGCGCCGTTCACCGCCGCCACCTGCGCCACGGGCAGCATGCCGCGGCCGGAAATCGCGATGTCGAGGGGGTTGTCCGAGGAGATCAGCGCGCCCTGCGCGTCCACTTCGCGAATCGCGGAGGAGCGGACGCCGCCGGCGGTGTAGGTGCCGCCGCCGCCATTGCCGATGGCGAGCGAATAGAAGTCCACGTCGGCCCGCTTGTAGCCCTTGGTCTTCGAGTTCGCGATGTTGTCCGCGATCGTCGCGAGCTTGCTGGCATTCACGCTCAGGCCCGTAACGCCCGCATTGAGCGAAGATGAGATGGTCATCGCATTCCCTTGGCTGCTCCGCCGACATTGTGTCGGCCCACATTCTGCGGAAGAGGACGCGGCGAACCCGTCGTCCCCTCGGCGCAAGGAAAAGCGACTCGGGGGCGGCGGGCGGTTCAGGCGCCACGTCCTGACGCACCGAAGCTGCGCGAAGAGTCTTTATCCCGCGTTAAGTCGCCTTGCGGCGTATCTCGAATGCGATGGAAGCCGCCGGGAAGGCGGTCAGAACAGCGAGCCCTGCGGATCGTCAGGCCCGGCTTTTTTCGTTGCCGCACGGGGCTTTCGCCGCGGCCTGGGCGGGGCTGGAACGGGCGGCTCGGCGGGCGCTTCGCCCGCCGGTTCGGGGGGCGGTCCCGCGGGCGCGCCCCCGTCGCCCGCCACCGCGCGCAGCGGGGCGCCCTCGGCCAGGTCGATCCGCAGCGCCGTTCCTTTCGGAGCCTGCGCCGCCGACTTAACCACGATCCCGCTTTCGGTGCGCACCACGGCGAATCCGCGGGCCAGCGTCGCCTTGTGCGAATAGCCCACCAGCAGCCGCGAAACCGCCCCGAGACGCTCCCGCCGCCGCTCCGACAGGCGGGCCAGCGCCGGGGCCATCCGCTCGGCCCGGTCCGCCAGGCGGTCGCGCCGCCGGGCCAGCGCGCCGGTCAGCAGCGCCGGGCCGAACCGCGCCGCGGGGCCGCGCGCCGCCAGCGCCCGGCGCCGCGCGGCGAAGGCCGACAGCGCCGCGGGCAGCCGCTGGGACAGGTGGTCGAGCCGCTGCGCCCGCTCGGCCAGGATCGCCTGCGGCCGGGGCAGGGCGCGGGACAGGTCCCGCAGCCGCCCCTTGCGGTCGGTCAGCATCCGCGCCGCCGCCCGCCGCCGCCGGTCCTCGAGCGCCGAGACCGCGCCCAGCAGCTCGGCCCGCACCGGCACCGCCATCTCGGCCGCCGCCGTCGGCGTCGGGGCGCGGACATCCGCGGCGTGGTCGATCAGCGTGGTGTCCGTTTCATGCCCGACGGCGGAGATCAGGGGAATCGCGCTCTCGGCCGCGGCGCGGACCACGATCTCCTCGTTGAAGCCCCAGAGATCCTCGATCGAGCCGCCGCCGCGCGCGACGATGATCACGTCGGGGCGCAGCGGGTGCCCCTCGGGCAGCGCGTTGAAGCCGCGGATGGCGGCGGCGACCTCGGTCTTGCAGCGCTCGCCCTGCACCGCGACGGGCCAGACCAGCACCTCGCGCGGGAACCGGTCCGAGACGCGGTGGAGGATGTCGCGGATCACGGCGCCCGAGGGCGAGGTGACCACGCCGATCCGCCGCGGCAGGAAGGGGGGGCGGCGCTTGGCGGAGGCGTCGAACAGCCCCTCGGCGGCCAGCGCCTGGCGGCGTTTTTCGAGCATCGCCATCAGCGCGCCGACCCCGGCGGGGGCGACGGACTCGATCACCAGCTGGTAGCGCGACTGGCCGGGGAAGGTGGTCAGGCGGCCGGTCGCGACCACCTCCATCCCCTCTTCCGGCTGCACCTCGAGCCGCGCGGCGACGCCCTTCCAGCACACCGCGGCCAGCACCGAGCGGTCGTCCTTCAGGTCAAGGTAGAGGTGCCCCGAGCGCGGCCGCGACACCCGCCCCACCTCGCCGCGCACGCGGACATGGCTGAAGGCGCCCTCGACCACGCGTTTGACCCCCTGCGACAGCTCGGAGACGCTGAATTCAGGGGCGTTGCCAGGGGGGGCGTCGGCCTCGGGGCCGTCATCGTCGAAGAGGTCGATCATGGGGGCGGAGCCTAGCCGCGCGCCGCCCCGGGGGCCAGAGGGGATCGGCGGGATCAGCGCCCCGGAAGCGCCACCGTGAGCGTCGTCGGCGCCCAGCCATGGACGCTGTCGCGCGCCTCGATCCGCACCTCGGAGACGCCGGCGGGAATGCGCACGCCGGAGAGGGCGCGGGTGAAGGGCTGCTCCGTCTCGTGCGGGTGCAGCAACGTGCGCGTGCCCAGCACCGCGCCGTCCGGGCCCAGCACCCGCCAGGCGTCGGCGTAATGGTCCCAGCCCGTGTCGCCATGGCGGAGCGTCACGTCGAAGCGCCAGCCCCCGGCCCCCTCGCGGGCTTCGGCGGCGACGATCTCCACCTCTCCGGCGAGGGCGGGCAGGGGCAGCAGGGCGAGGAGAAGGACGAGGCGCATGGGATCGGCTCCGGCGGTTGCGATGCGCGCAGACTACCGCGCCAGGCGCCCACGGCGCGCTCACGGATGGGCGAGGCGCGGTTTGCGCTTCCCCGCCGCCGCGCCTGCGGGCATCTTCTCGGCCATGGACGGGTTCGCCATCACCGCGCCGCTGCCCGAGAGGTTCCGCGAGGACGCCGCGGCGCTCTATCTCTCCGCCTTCGAAGGCAAGCTCGGCCCGCTGCTCGGGCGCGGGGGGCGGGCGCGCGCCTTCCTCGCCGACTGCATCCGCCCGGCCAACGGCATCGCCGCGCTCAGCCGCGACGGGACGGTCCTGCTCGGCGTCGCCGGCATCCAGGACCGGCGCGGGGGCTTCATCGGCGGCGGGATGCCCGAGCTGATCCGCCATTACGGCGCCCTCGGCGGCCCGGTCCGCGGCTTCGCGCTGACGGCGCTGGAGCGGGAGGCGCGGGCGGGCGCCTTGCAGATGGACGGGCTGTGCGTGGCCGAGGCCGCCCGCGGGCAGGGGGTGGGGGGCGCCCTGCTGCACGCCGTGGCGGCCGAGGCGCGGGCGCGGGGGCTGCGGCAGGTCCGGCTCGACGTCATCGACGCCAACAAGCGGGCGGCCGCCCTTTATCGCCGCCATGGATACGAAGACGTGGGCCGGACCGAGCTGGGCCCGCTGCGGCACCTGTTCGGCTTTCGCGCCGCGACCACCATGGCGCTCAGCGTCTGAAAACGCCGCGCGCCCGCACCCGCGTCCACCCGCACCTGCCCGCGCCCGCGCGCGACCTAGCCCGCCGCCGCGCCGTTGCAATCGCGCCATTGTGCGGCGCCGCGCGCGCGCGCCGCGCAGGCGCCCCCTGTCAACCCGCCGCGGGAGCGTGTAGAAGGCTCCGCCAATCCAAAGTTACAGGAGCAGGAGATGGGTTACCGGATCGCCGTCGTCGGCGCCACGGGCAACGTGGGCCGCGAAATGCTGAACATCCTCGCCGAGCGCGAGTTCCCCGTGGACGAGATCGTCGCCCTGGCGTCGCGCCGTTCGCTGGGCACTGAAGTCAGCTTCGGCGACAAGACCCTCACCACCAAGGACCTCGACGCGTTCGACTTCACCGGCTGGGACATGGCGCTCTTCGCCATCGGCTCGGACGCCACGAAGAAATACGCGCCCATCGCCGCCAAGGCCGGCTGCGTGGTGATCGACAACTCGTCGCTCTACCGTTACGAGCCCGACATCCCGCTGATCGTGCCCGAGTGCAACCCGGACGCGGTCGAGGGCTATTCCAAGCGCAACATCATCGCCAACCCCAACTGCTCCACCGCGCAGATGGTCGTGGCGCTGAAGCCGCTGCATGACCGCGCGAAGATCAAGCGCGTGGTGGTGTCGACCTACCAGTCCGTCTCCGGCGGCGGCAAGGACGCGATGGATGAACTCTGGCTCCAGACCAAGGGCATGTACGTGCCCGGCCAGGAGGTCGAGGCCAACAAGTTCACCAAGCAGATCGCGTTCAACGTGATCCCGCATATCGACAAGTTCATGGAAGACGGCTCCACCAAGGAAGAGTGGAAGATGGTGGTTGAGACGAAGAAGATCGTCGACCCGTCCATCAAGGTCACCGCCACCTGCGTGCGCGTGCCGGTCTTCGTCGGCCACTCGGAATCGATCAACATCGAGTTCGAGGAGTTCCTCGATGAAGACGAGGCCCGGGACATCCTGCGCGAGGCGCCGGGGATCCTGGTCGTCGACAAGCGCGAGGACGGCGGCTACACGACCCCGGTCGAATGCGTGGGCGATTTCGCCACCTTCATCAGCCGCATCCGCCAGGACTCGACCATCGAGAACGGCCTGAACCTGTGGTGCGTCTCGGACAACCTGCGCAAGGGCGCGGCCCTGAACGCGGTGCAGATCGCCGAGCTGCTCGGCCGCCGCTGCCTGAAGAAGGGCTGAGGCCCCGCGGGCCCGCCGCCCGCACGGCGCGGAAACACGGGCCGGGAACGCGGACCGGGAACGCGGACCGGAACAAAAGAAGGGGGAGCGCGGCGACGCGCTCCCCCTTTTCGCGTTCCGGGCGGCCCCCTCGACCGCCCGGAACCCCCGCCGGGCCCGGACGAGGCCCCCCTCGGCCCCCGTCCGGTCCGCCCGCCCGGCGCCGCCCATGGCCCCCCTCGGGCCCGGGCCGCATCCTGGCGGCGGGGCGGATCCCCGGCGGGATCCGCATGCCTCGCCGGGCGCCCCCTCGCGGGCGGCCCGGCCCGGCGCCGGTCAGGCGCCGTAATCCTTGCCGCCGCAGAACAGCGGCCGGTCGCTCGTCTCGATGGTCAGGGTCAGCTTCTCCGGCCCGGTCTCGAGCCGCGCCAGCACGGTGTCCTCGTCGCGGCGCATCGACCAGCAGATCTCCTCGCCCGGCGCATCGGCATATTGGAAACAGGTCCGGTCCGCGCGCGCGGCCAGCCGCCCGTCGACGCAGATCCCGGTGGGCGAGCTCCAGATCACCCGGTCGCCCCCGAGATGCTGCTCCGCCCCGATCACTTCCCCCGAGGCGTCGCGGTAGATCAGCGTTTTCGCAGCGGCGAAGCGCACGAATTCTTCGGCGTTCATTGAAATGGCGTCCGCCGGGCCGGCGGCGGCGTTCATCTGTGTGGCGGCGGCGCATACGGTCGCGACGGCCAAAATCCGTCCGACCGAGCGCCGGACTGCGCCCGTTCTGCATGTCATTCTTGTCGGTCCCTCTTCCCGCTTCCCTCAAAGCGATCCGATACATGAACAATAGAATGCACGCGGGGGGACGCCACAGTGAAATGGATGCAACGTCAATTTTAACGTTTTCGCGGCGGTGCAACTCGCCTCTTGGTGGTTCGCTTCACCACCTTCGCATTCGAAAAGGGGGTATGACGGGCGCCCGTATGGGCCGCCCGGTTTCTAAAGTCGCGCTGAAGCCAAGGAAACTGGCATGAGCGATACGCGAATCAACGCGCCGCCGTCTCCGTGCAATCGCGGGACGGGGTTCCGCTCCCCGGAACGTAAGGCTCCGATATTAATGAATCATTTCTCAGCCGCACCCGCATCACCCGTTCGTGGGAGAGGTCGGGCAGGATCAGCGCCGCGCCGTCGCCGCAGGGCGCGACCGCGCCCGCGATCCGGTCCTCGCCGATGCGGTGGTTCGAAAACCCGGCCCGGGCCGCGACCGGGACCAGCGCGTCGCCTTGCAACCGGAACACGCGCAGGATGCCGCGCAGGTGCGGGGTCTCGACCCAGGCGATCTCCACCGCGCCGTCGCCGTCGAGATCGCCCCACCCCGCGGGGGCGAGCCAGCGGAAGCCCCGCCCGATCGGCGGCGCGGCGGCGAGGCGCGCCAGGCGCGGGGTCCCGTTCGCCGCCCGCTCCAGCACCCACAGCGCCAGCCGCGCGCCGACCCCCGGCGCGCTTTCGACCGCGACCAGCGCGAGGCGGCCGTCGGGCAGCGGCAGGGGGCGGGGGGCCAGGTCCTCGAACACCGCCGGGGCGGGGAGCTCGGCGAAGGCGGTCTCGCCCGAGGAAAAGCGCAGCAGGATGCGGCTCCATTCCGGGGTGGGGCCGAGCACGTCATGGCCGTAGCGCCGGACCGCCCCGCCATAGCAGGCCGCCGCGGCGGGGGGCGGGGCGGGGACGCAGTTCTCCGGGCCGACGCGGGCGGCGGCCTCGGGGCCCCAGGCCGCCGCGTCCCAGCGGTCCCGGGCCGGGTCCTGCGCGGCGGCGGCCCCCGGACATGCAAACGCCGCCGCCATCAGGACGGCGGCGGCGCGTCGGCGCAGGCGCGCCCCCTGTCCCGGCGATGCGGGGCGGGGGGCGGGGCGCGTCATCAGATCTGCTTCTCGGGCATGCGGACCACCAGGCCCTCCAGCTCGGGCGTCACCCGCAGCTGGCAGGTGAGGCGGGAGTTCGGCTTCGGCTCGAACGCGAAGTCGAGCATGTCCTCCTCCATGCCCTCGCGCGCGGGCAGCTTCTCCACCCAGGCCGGGTCCACGTAGACATGGCAGGTCGAGCAGGCGCAGGCGCCGCCGCAATCGGCCTCGATGCCCGGCACGTCGTTGTCGCGCGCGCCTTCCATCACCGTCAGCCCCTCGGGCACGTCCACGACATGCTCGGTCCCGCCGAACTCGATGTAAGTGATCTTGACCATACCGTCCTCCTGTCCCTCCGGCGCCGAAAGCTATGGCGGCGGAGGGTTGTCATGTCAACACGCCGGGGCGGTCCCGACGCGCCCGAGTCGGGTTCTTCTGTGACCGCAGCCCGGCCCGGCGTCAATGGGACCCGGCGCTGCGCCGCAGGCGGAAGCGCCGGCGCGGCGCGGCGGCGACAGGATGGGGCGGGGGCAGGTCCTTCAGGAAGCGCCAGCCGAGGGGCACGGCGACGACGCCCACGGTCAGCGCCGCCAGCCCTTGCGCATAGACCGCGCCCGCGGCCCCGAAGGGCGCCGACAGGGCCAGGATCCACAGCCAGGTCGCCGCGCCGTCCCGCGCCCAGTTCACCGCCGAGGCGTAGATCGGACGCCCCAGCACGTTGTAGGCCGAGTTCACCACGAAGATGCAGCCCGCGAACAGGAAGCCCCCCGCGCCCAGCCAGGCGAAGGAGAGCAGCACCTCGCGCCCAGCGGGGGGCAGGTTGAACCAGCCCGCCGCCGCGTCCGCGCCCAGCGCCAGGATCGCCCAGGCGACGCATATATAGAGACAGCAGAACAGCAGCCCGTCGCGGAAGGTGCGCCGCACCCGCTCCATCTGCCCGGCGCCGTAGTTCTGCCCGAAGATCCCCCCGACCGAGGCCGAGAGCGCGAAGATCCCCCCGAAGGCCAGCACCGACAGGCGCACCGTCACCGACCAGCCCGCCATCGCGTCGGTCCCGTGCGCGGCCACCGCGTCGGTCAGAAGATAGTTGCTCACCGGCGTCGACATCTGCGTGAGGGTCGCCGGACCCGCCACCGCCATGATCGGCCCGAGGTTGCGGCGCAGCGCGCAGAGGGACGGGCGGGCGCAGAGGTCATGCACCTTCACCACCCCCCAGAACCCCAGCGCGCAGGAGGCCGCGCGCGCGAACACCATCGCCCCCGCCGCCCCGTCGATCCCGAGGCCCATGCCGATCGGCAGCCCGAAGATCTCGTCGAAGATCATCAGCGGGTCGAGCGCCACCGACACCAGCGCCGAGGCCGAGGTCACCAGCATCGCCCGTTTCGCATCCCCCTCGGCCCGCATGATCGACCCGCCGATCATCGCCAGCCCCATCAGCGGCATCGAGGGGGCCGAGATGGCGAGGAACCGCGCCGCCGCCTCCAGCGCCTCGCCTTCCGCGTTCAGCGCCCGCAGGATCGGGTAGCGCAGCGCCACCGCCGCCGCCGACAGCAGGGCGATGGCCAGGAAGGTGATGACATAGGCGGCCGAGGCGGCCTCGCGCGCCCGCTGCCGGTCGCGGGCGCCGAGCGCGCGCGACACCAGCGCCGTCGCGGCGATGGACGCCGCCAATCCCAGCGAGACGATGAAGAACTGGATCGTCCAGGCGAAGCCGACCGCGGCGGTCAGCGCCTCGTCCTGGAGCTGCGCAATGTAAAGGAGCGTCACCCCGTCCACGAGGAACATCAGCGTCAGCCCGACCGCCCCCGACAGGGTCATCACCGCCACGTGGCGCATGATGGACCCGCTGGTGAAGCGCCCCTCGGGCGCCATCGGCGGAGGGGGCGGGGCAGGGCTCGCGGTCGGCGCGGCGCCCGCCAGGTCGCTGTCGCTCATGCCCCGCTCACTCCGCCGCCGCCGCGGGCAGGGGACGGGCCAGCGCCGTCTGCATCCCCGGCGCCGGGTGGCGCGGGACCAGCAGGGCGAGCCCGAGGCTGCCGCAGGCCAGGATCGCGGCCAGCCCGAACACCGCGGCCGGAGAGCTCATCCACAGAAGGCCCAGCGCCGCGGGCAGGAACACCGCCGCCACGTGGTTGATCGTGAAGGCCACCGCCGCGGTCGGCGCGATGTCCCCGGGCGCGGAGATCTTCTGGAAATAGGTTTTCTGCGCGAAGGCCATGGCGAAGAGCAGGTGGTCGATGACATAGAGCGCGGCCGCCAGCCAGGCGGGCCAGTCGAAATAGTAGATCCCCGCATAGGCGGCGAAGACGGTGATCAGCCCGGCGTATTCCAGGCTCAGCGCCAGCCGCTCGCCGAACCGGGCGATGAACCGGCCGACCACCGGCGCGAAGACCATGTTCGCGACGTAGTTGATCAGGAACAGCGCCGTGACCTCGTGCACGTCGAAGCCGAACTTCTCGACCATCATGAAGGCCGCGAACACCACGAAGATCTGCCGCCGCGCCCCGGCGAAGAGCTGCAGCGCGTAATAGAGCCAGTAGCGCTTGCGCAGGATCATCTTCTTTTCCTGCGGGTGCGGCGACTGGAACTGCGGGTAGAGCGCCCAGGCCGCCAGCGCCACCGCGCAGGTCGCGATCCCGCCCGCGGCGTAGACGAAGCCGTAAGACAGGTCGAACGCCTTCCACGCGCCCACGATCAGCCCGTAGGCCACGAGGCTGCTGGCCGAGCCCGCGGCCAGGATCCAGCCCAGCGCCTTCGGGGCGTCCTCCTTCGGAAGCCATTGCAGCTGCAGCGACTGGTTCACCGTCTCGTAGTAGTGGAAGCCCAAGCTGCCGATGAAGGTGGTGATCAGCAGCCCCCCGAAGGTCGGGAAGGCCGCCGTCACCGCCGTCGCCGCCCCCAGCATCAGCAGGGAGATCAGCGCCAGCGCCTGTTCGCGCACGAACAGGATCACCGCGATCACGCCGATCGCCGCGAAGCCCGGGATCTCGCGCACCGATTGCAGCCAGCCGATGTCCTGCCCGTCGAACCCCGCCGCCTCGATGACGAAGTTGTTCAGCAGCGCGCTCCAGGTCGCGAAGGCCAGCGGCATCCCCGCCGCCATCAGGATCAGAAGGCCGAGCGGGCGGCGCCAGGCGGGAAGCGCGGCGGCGTCGGCGAGGGTCATCGGTTGTCGGGTCATAAGGCTCCCTTACTCCCGAATCCCGTTTCTGGCGAGCGGGTTTTTCGCCGCTGGCCCGGGGCGCCCGCGAGCATGGTTAATAATCCGAATCATGAATGTGAAATAATTCGTGGTTTGAAATCTGGTGTGGAATGCCTCACCTACCCTTCACGAAGTGGAAAATGTTCCGCGCCGAGGGGCGCTGATGGGGAATCGGAGGGACGCATGTTCGAAGATCTGGGTCTTGAGGGCTGGACGCCCGTCGAAGCCGCGCTGCTGCTCGGCGCCGTGCTGGGGCTGGTTTTCGGGCTGCTCGCGCAGCGCTCGCGCTTCTGCCTGCGCCGCGCGCTGGTCGGCGAGACCGGGGAGCGCCGCGGCGCCGCCGCCGTCTGGCTCACCGCCCTCGCCACCGCGATGATCGGGATGCAGGTCGCCGTCGCGCAGGAATGGATTTATCTCGAGGACACGCGCTTCGCGGCCGAGACCCTGCCCCTGGGGGCGCTGATCGTCGGCGGGCTGATGTTCGGCGCCGGGATGGTGCTGACCCGCGGCTGCGCCTCGCGCCTCACGGTGCTGGCCGCCTCGGGCAACCTGCGCGCGGGGCTGTGCGTGCTGGTCTTCGCCGTCGCCGCGCACGCCACGATGAAGGGGGCGCTGGCCTGGTTCCCGCCGCTGCTGGCGGGGGGCGAGCTGGAGATGGCGCCGACCCTCGACGCCGCGACCGGCCTGCCGGGCTGGGCCTTCGCCGCCGCGGTCGCCGCGCTGGCCGTCCTCGCCGCCGCGGGGCGCAAGGCCTCCGTGGGCGCGCTGGCCGCGGGCGCGGTGATCGGCCTGCTGGTCCCCGCGGCCTGGGTCGGCACCGGCTACGTGCTGCTCGATGATTTCGACCCGATCGCCTTCGAATCGCTCGCCTTCACCCGCCCGGGGACCGAGGCGCTGTTCTGGACCGTCGCCGGCACCGCCGTGCCCGCGGGCTTCGGCGTGGGCTTCATCGGCGGCGTGCTGGGGGGCGCCTTCCTCGCCGCCGCCGGATCGCGCGAGCTGCGCTTCGCCAGCTTCGAGGCGCCGGGCCAGGCGGGCCGCTACCTGCTGGGCGCGCTGCTGATGGGCGTGGGCGGCGTGGTCGCGGGCGGCTGCACCGTGGGCGCCGGCCTTGCGGGGGTTCCGACCCTCGGGGTCTCGGCCCTCGCGGCGCTGGTCGCGATGGCGCTCGGCGCGGTGCTGACCGATTTCGCCCTGGGCCTCGGCGCCCCGCGCGGCGCCCGGGCCGTCGCCGCAGAATAACCGCCATAACCGCCCCCCTGCACGCACCCGCTTCGATGATGTCGCGTCCCCGCCCGGGGGCGCGACATTCTCATTTCTGCGCATGTGATCTGAATCAAGGCGGGCCGCGCGGCCGCGATGGTATCCCCCGGCAATCGTTTTGAGCGGGCGCAGCACGTCGCCCGCGCCTTCGGGGGGACGCGCCATGGATCTCGAACCCATCATCGAGCTTGTCGGAGAGCCCGCGACCGCGGCGCTCGGCGGCCTTGTCCTCGGGGCCGTGTTCGGGGCGGCGGCGCAGCGGTCGCAGTTCTGCCTGCGCGCCTCGGCGGTCGAATTCGCGCGCGGACGCCTCGGGCCGCGCATGGCGGTGTGGCTGCTGACCTTCTCCACCGCGCTGTTCTGGACGCAGCTGTTCGTCAACATGGACGTGCTGAACCTGTCCGAGGCGCGGATGCTGGCCCAGCCCGGCTCGATCTCGGGCGCCGTCATCGGCGGGCTGATGTTCGGGGGCGGCATGGTGCTGGCGCGCGGCTGCTCGGGGCGGCTGCTGGTGCTGTCGGCCACCGGCAACCTGCGGGCGCTGATCGCGGGGCTCGTGTTCGCCGCCGTCGCGCAGATGAGCCTGCGCGGCGCCCTCGCCCCGGCGCGCGAGGCGATCGCGGGGCTGTGGATCACCGGCGGGTCGAATATCGAGCTGTCGGGCGCGCTCGGCCTCGGGCCGCGCGCGGGGCTGCTGTTCGGGGTGCTGTTCGCGGGGGTGGCGCTGGTGATCGCGGCGAAGAACAAGGTGAGCTGGATGACCCTGCTCGGCGGCTCGGGCGTAGGGTTCACCGTGGCGGCGGGCTGGTGGTTCACGCAGACGCTGTCCTACCAGGCCTTCGACCCGGTGCAGGTCGAGAGCCTGACCTTCTCCGGCCCCTCGGCCGACACGCTGATGTGGTTCCTGACGCCGGAGCCGGAGCTTGATTTCGACGTCGGCCTGGTGCCGGGCGTGGCCCTCGGGGCCGCCGTCTCGGCGCTGCTGGCGCGGCAGTGGCAGTGGCAGGGCTTCGATCAGAGCCACGGGATGCCGCGCTACCTGATCGGCGCGGCGATGATGGGCTTCGGCGCGATGCTGGCCGGGGGCTGCGCCATCGGCGCGGGGGTCACCGGCGGCTCGGCGCTGGCGCTGACGGCCTGGGTGGCGCTGACCTGCATGTGGCTGGGCGCCGTGGCCGCCGACCGGCTGGTGGACCGCGGCGGCGCCCCGGCGCCCGCGCCCGCGGCGGCCCCGGCGGAGTAAGCCGCGCGGACAGGGACGGGAAGGGGGCCGCGCGCCCCCCTTTCGCGTCGCGTTCACGTCGCGGGGGCGGCGCCTGTCCCCGCTTCGGAAACGGTTCGCCCACGCGCCCGTGATCGCGCGCCCCGCGCCCCCGCGCTAGGCTGAGCGGCGAAGGAGGGCCCGCCCCATGCCGCACCGACCGATCCTCGCCGCCGCCCTGGCCTGCGCCCTCGCCGCCCCGGCCCTGGCCGAGGGCCCCGCCGCGCCGCCCTTCGCCGCCTTCGACGGCGCCTCGGAGCAGGTCCTCGCCGACCCGCATGACCTGGTGATCGGCCCGGACGGGCGGCTCTATGTCGCCGACAAGTTCGCGGGCCGCATCGCGGTGTTCGACCCCGACACGCTGGAGCTGGTCGACAGCATCGGCGGCGGCGCCCTGGTCGCGGTGCGCGATGTCGGCTTCATGCCCGACGGGCGCATGGTGGTCGCCGCCTCCGGCCTCGGGCAGGTGCTGGTCTATGACGTCTCCGGCGAGGCGCCGCAGCTGGTCGAAAGCCTGCCCGCCCCGGGGACCGAGGGCGCGCTGGCGCATTCCAACGGCCGCATCTACGCGATGGTCAACGGCGCCTGCGCCGTCGCGGCCTATGAGGGGGACGAGGTGGTGAAGGCCGTCCGGGTGCCCTGCGGCGGGCATGACGTGGCCGAGGGGCCGGACGGCTCGATCTGGGCGCCGGACCTGCGCACGGGCTTCGTCGCGCGGTTCTCCCCGGATCTCGACTATCTCGGCGGGGTCGGCGGGCCGCACACGGGCTGCATCGGCGCGCGCTACCTGGCCTTCGACTTCGCCGGCCGCATGGCGGTGACCTGCCAGGAGGGGCACGCCGTGGTCCTGATCGACCCGGCGACCGACACGCTGGTCGGCGCCATCGGCGACGGGACGCCCGGCATGGGCCCGGGCAAGTTCGACGACCCGGAAGGCGCGGCGAATGATGGCGCGCGCTGGTTCTTCTCGGACAGCGACAACAACCGGATCGTGCGCTACGCGGTGGTGACGAACTGAGGCGCGGCCCGGGAAACCCCTTGGCCGCGCGGCGCCCGGCGCGTAGGGTTTACGAACCGCAGCGCTTGGGGAGTTTCCGATCATGGTCTACGTCGCGCAGGCGCTTTTCACCCTCGTCGCCCTCGGCCTGGCCGGGCTGGCGGCGAGATACGGGCGCGGCCCGGTCCCCCAGGCCTATCACGCCGAGATCATGAAGCGGGACGGCGGCCTGCCCGGGCCGGGCGCGCTCCGGGTGCTGCGCGCGGTCTACCGCAGCCTCGCCGGGATCCTGGCGGCGCTGGCGGTGATGGTGCTGGGCGCCGCGCTCTGGCTGCTGCCCGGGGCGCCGGGGGCGACGGGCGCGCTCCTCGCGCTCGGGGCGCTGGTCGGCGCGGTCCCGACGATGATCGCCACAAGGCGGGTCGAGGCCGAGAGCGGCGTGCGCACGCCCTGGCGCGCCGCCGCCGCGCTGGGCGTGGTCGGCGCGCTCGGCGGCCTCGCGGCGCTGTCGGCGGGCTGAGCGCGCCCTCCCTCGCACCCCCGCCAGGCCCCTCTCAGGCCATCGCCCGGGCATCCTCCAGGATCATCTGCGCGGCCTTCTCGGCGATCATCATGGTGGGCGAGTTGGTGTTGCCGCTGGTGATCGTCGGCATGATCGACGCATCCGCCACCCGCAGCCCCTCGACCCCGCGCAGCCGCAGCCGCGGGTCGACGCCCGAGGCCTCGTCCGGCCCCATCCGCACCGTCCCCACCGGGTGGAAGATGGTCGAGGCGACGTCCCCGGCGCCGCGCACCAGCTCCTCGTCCGTCTGGTACTGGGCGCCGGGCTTGAACTCCTCCGGCGCATGGGGGGCCATGGCGGCCTGGTCCATCACCCGGCGGGTGAAGCGGATGGCGCGGGCCGCCACCGCCCGGTCGCCCTCGGTCGACAGGTAGTTCGGCGCGATCACCGGGTGGTCCTGGAAATCGGGCGAGGCGATCTGCACCGTCCCCCGGCTTTCGGGCCGCAGGTGGCAGACCGACATGGTGACGGCGGGGAAGTCGTGCACCGGCTGGCCGAACGCCTCCAGCGTCAGCGGCTGGATGTGGTATTCGAGGTCCGGCGTTTCCACGGCCTCCGAGCTGTGCACGAAGGCGGCGAGCTGGCTCGGCGCCATCGACATCGGCCCGCCCCGGCGCAGCGCGTATTCGGCGGCGATCTTCGCCTTGCCGATCAGCGAATGCGCCATGGTGTTCAAGGTCTTCGCGTTCTGCACCTTGTAGGCGCAGCGGATCTGCAAATGGTCCTGCAGGTTGGCGCCGATGGCGTCGCGCTCGGCCACCACCTCGATCCCCTTGTCCTGCAGCAGCCCGCCCGGTCCGACGCCCGAGAGCTGCAGGATCTGCGGCGAGCCGACGGCCCCCGCCGACAGGATCACCTCGCCGCGCGCGGTCGCCTCGGCGAAGCCCATGTCGTCCTTCCAGCGCACGCCGGTGCAGCGCCGCCCGTCGAACAGCAGCCGCTCGGCATGGGCATGGGTCATGATCGACAGGTTCGGCCGCCCGCGCGCCGGGCGCAGATAGGCCTTGGACGCGCTCCACCGCCAGCCCTTGTTCTGGTTCACGTCGAAATAGCCGACGCCGAGATTGTTCCCGGTGTTGAAATCCTCGGATTTCGGGACGCCCGCCTGCTCGAACGCCTCCATGATCGTGTCGAGGATGTCCCAGCGCAGGCGCTGTCTTTGCACCTTCCACTCGCCCCCCTGGCCGTGCTGGTCGGAGGCGCCGCGCCAGTTGTCCTCGGACTTGCGGAACAGCGGCAGCACGTCGTCCCAGCCCCAGCCCGGATTCCCCATCTGCCGCCAGCCGTCATAATCCGCCGCCTGGCCGCGCAGGTAGAGCATCCCGTTGATCGAGGAGCAGCCCCCCAGCACCCGGCCCCGCGGGTAGAGCAGCTTGCGGTTGTTCAGCCCCGGCTCCCGCGCCGTCTGGAAGCCCCAGTCGGCCTTGGGGTTGCCGATGCAATAGAGGTAGCCGACGGGGATGTGGAACCAGATCCAGCGGTCCTCGCCGCCCGCTTCCAGCAGCAGGACGCGGTTGCGCGGATCCTCGGAGAGCCGGTTGGCCAGGGTGCAGCCCGCCGTGCCCGCGCCCACCACGATGTAATCGTATTCGCCCTGATCGCGCGCCTCGGCCATGGCCGTCTCCTCCGCTCCGCCGCCGGTTGATCCCGGCCCTTGTCGCGACAGGGGACCCGAGCGGGTCCGCAGCGTCAAGAACCCCGCGCGCGGGCAAAGGCGGCCCGCGCGGGCGGGTTTCGGGTCAAGCCCTTGGCGGGGCAGGGAGTGGCTGTGCGCAAATCCCAATACAATTCCGCAGACCCGCAAGGCGGCGGCGCGGATTTCGGCAGGGCGGGGCGGGGGGGCGGGCCTCAGCCGCCCGCCAGCTTCTCCACCGCCCGGCGGGCGGCGGAGAGGGTCGAGGGCGCCTCGACCGTCGCCATCCGCCCCTCGCGCACCACGGCGCGGCCGCCCACGAACACCTCGCGCGCGCGCATCGGCCCGCACAGCACGAGGGCGGCGACCGGGTCCCAGGCGCCCGCCGTCTCGAAGCCGCCCAGGTCCCAGAGCACCAGGTCCGCCTGCTTGCCGACCTCCAGCGCGCCGACATCGCGGCGGCCCAGCACCGCGGCGCCGCCCAGCGTCGCGATCTCCAGCGCCTCGCGCGCGCTCATCGCATCGGCGCCCAGCGTCGCGCGCTGCATCAGCATCGCCTGCCGCGCCTCGCCCACCAGGTGGCCCGCGTCCGACGACGCCGAGCCGTCCACGCCCAGCGCCACCTTCACCGATCCATCCCGCATCGCGCGCACCGGCGCGACGCCCGACCCGAGGCGGCAGTTCGAGCAGGGGCAATGCGCGACCCCGGTGCCGGTGCGGGCGAAGAGGGCGATTTCCTCGGCGTCCAGCTTCACGCAATGGGCGTGCCACACGTCCTCGCCCACCCAGCCGAGATCCTCGGCATAGCGGCCCGGGCGGACGCCGAATTTCTCGAGGGAATAGGCGATGTCCTCGTCATTCTCGGCGAGGTGGGTGTGCAGCATCACGCCCTTCTCCCGCGCCAGGATCGCGCTGTCGCGCATCAGCTCGCGGCTGACCGAGAAGGGCGAGCAGGGGGCGAAGCCGATCCGGGTCATGGCGCCGTCCGCCGGGTCGTGGAAGCGGTCGGCCAGGTCGGCGCAGTCGCGCAGGATCGCGTCCTCGCCTTCGGTCAGGATGTCCGGCGGCAACCCGCCCTTGCTCTCGCCGATGCTCATCGACCCGCGGGTGGCGTGGAAGCGGACCCCGACCTCGCGCGCGGCGTGGATGCTGTCCGACAGGTGCGACCCGTTCGGGAACATGTAGAGATGGTCCGAGGAGGTGGTGCAGCCCGCCAGCGCCAGCTCGGACAGGCCGAGGGTGGTCGAGAGGGCGATCTCCTCCGGGCCCATCTTCGCCCAGATCGGATAGAGCGTGCGCAGCCAGCCGAACAGCAGCGCGTCCTGCCCGCCGGGCACCGCCTTGGTCAGCGTCTGGAACAGGTGGTGATGGGTGTTGACCAGGCCGGGCGTGACCACGCAGCCCATGGCCGAGACGCTTTCCTCGGCCGCCGGGGGCTCGCCGGTCCCGATCGCCTCGATCACGCCGTCCCGCGCCAGCAGCCAGCCGCCCGCGATTTCGCGGCGGGCGCCGTCCATGGTGACCAGGACCTCGGCGTCGCGGATCAGGAGCGTGGACATGGGGGGCCTCCAATGGGTCAGGGGGGCTTGGTGAAACGACAGGCGGCGGCGCCCGGGGACGCCGCCGCCGATGATGCCACGGATCGGGCGCTTACGGGGCCTTCTCGCCGCGCATGCCGCCCGATAACTCCTCGGTCTGGTCATCGGTCAGCTCGTGCGGCAGCACGAGGTTGAGCACGATGGCGATCAGCGCCGCGGGCAGGATGCCCGAGGCCCCGAGGATGCGCAGCGTGTCGGGCAGGTGCTGCAGCGCGTTGGCCGAGCCCGGCGCGGTGTTCATCACCTCGAGCTGCAGCCCGAGGCCGACCGACAGCGCCACCGCGAAGATCACCATGTTGCGCCGGTTCCAGACCACGTCGGACAGCATCGAGATGCCCGAGGCGACGACCATGCCGAACATCACGATCACGCCGCCGCCCAGCACCTCGATCGGGATGGTGCGCACCACGCCGCCGACCTTGGGGATCAGCCCGCAGACGATCAGGAAGATCGCGCCGATGGTGACGACATGGCGCGACATCACGCCGGTCATCGCGATCAGGCCCACGTTCTGGCTGAACGAGGTGTTGGGCATCGCCCCGAACGCGCCCGCGACGGCCGACCCGACGCCGTCCGCGAAGGTCGCGCCCTCGATCTCCTTGTCCGTCGCCTCGCGGCCCGCGCCGCCCTTGCAGATGCCCGAGACGTCGCCGACCGTCTCCACGGCGGACACGAAGGCCATCAGGCAAAAGCCGATCAGCGCCGCGAAGGAGAATTCAAACCCGTACTTGAAGGGCTGCGGCAGGCCGAAGGCGGCCGCGCGCTCCCAGCTTTGCGCGATGGCGTCGACCGACAGCATGCCGATGGCGAGGCAGTAGACATAGCCGACGATGATCCCCACCAGCACGGCCGAGACCGAGAGCATCCCGCGCGCGAAGAACTTGAGGCCCAGGGTGACGAAGATCACCACCAGCGCCGCGGACCAGGACGTCAGGCCGCCATAGCTCTCGAGCCCGCGCGCCTTGGCGGGCACGCCGCCCGCCGCGTATTCGATCCCGACCTTCACCAGCGCGAGGCCTATCATGGTGACGACAAGGCCGGTGACCAGCGGCGGCAGCGCGAAGCGGATCTTGCCGATCACCAGCCCCAGCGCGCCGTGGAACAGGCCCCCAGCAGCACCCCGGTGAAGAGGGCGGCGAGCCCGTCGACCCCCTTGCCCGCGACCAGCGGGATCATGATCGGCAGGAAGGCGAAGCTCGTGCCCTGCACCACCGGCAGGCGGGCGCCCACTGGGCCGACCCCGACGGTCTGGAACAGGGTGGCGATGCCGGCGAACAGCATCGACATCTGGATCATGTACAAAAGCTCGGGGAAGTCGGGCGAGTTCGAGCCGAAGCCGAACCCTGCCGCCCCGGCGACGATGATCGCCGGGGTCACGTTCGAGACGAACATCGCCAGCACGTGCTGGATGCCGAGCGGAATGGCCTTGTGGATGGGCGGCGTGAAGTTCGGGTCGCGCAATTGCGCCGGCGTGCCGATGGATACGTCGGCCATGGGTCGGTTCCCCTGTTGCTGTCGGTGCGGCGCGGCCGGTTGATCGGGCCGTCATTCGCATGTGGATCCCCGAAAGCGCCCCACGGAATCCGCCCGATCCGGGCGCGGCTGTTCAGACCTCGGCGTTTCCCGTCGTCAGGACGCGCCCGCGGGTCGTTGATCGCCCGCGGATCGCATGAGTCTCAGCCCGCCGGATCGGTCGTCACGATCCAGGGGCTGTCATAGGTGTATTCCTCGAGGTTCTCGCCCGGCCCGTCGCGGTCGACGATCAGGAAGTCCCCCGCCGCGCCCAGGGGACGCAGCGGCGCGTGCCAGACCCCGGCGCGGTAGTTCACGCCCTGGCGCGGGGCGGTCAGGAAGGCGACCGGCGTTCCCGGCCGCCCCCCCTCATCCGGCGCCGCCACCACCGCGAAGGGCCGGTCGTGGAGCGGGATCCATGCCTGGCTCCCGAGCGGGTGACGCTCCACCAGCCCGATCTCCAGCGGCTCGGGGTAAGGGCGGCCATGGCCGATGGAAATGATCCCCCGCGCGCCCTCGCCCAGCAGGTCCATCACCGCCAGCGCGTGGTGCCGGTCGCACATCCCGCCATTGATCGGGAAGGACGGCTCGGCCCGCTTGGCGATGATCTCGCCGAAGGGCGCGAAGGCCTCCTCGGTCAGGGGCAGGAGGGGGATCGTCCGGCTCATTCCACCTTGCCCCAGAGCTTCAGGCGGCTGATGCCCCCGTCGGGGTGGATGTTGAGGCGCACATGGGTCACCGGGCCGATATCCTTCAGCCCCCCGGTCACGTCATGCTCGTGATCCGCCATCAGCTTCTGGGGCGGCAGCAGCTCTTCCCAGAACATCGAGGCGACGGTGACGGCGCGGTCCATCTCCGGGCCCATGTCGCGGCCCATCGCGGACATGTCGGCGGCCTGGATGGACGCGCTGTCGGGGAAGTTGCCCTTGAAATGCGCGGTGTCGATCAGCGCCCGCTCGATGCGCCCGCGGGCGGCGAGCTGGATGACGATCCAGTCCGAGCCCGGCTCGCGCCGCCGCCGCGTCTCCCAGCCGTCGCCCATGTTCTCGCCCCGCCCGGGGGCCAGCAGCCGCCAGGGGTGGCCGTAATGGGCGTCGGAATAGCCGATGATGCGCGCGCCGCCGAGGGCGGCGGCGAGTTCCACCTCCTCCCCGCCGGTCTCGAGCGCGGGGCGCCCGTAGACGCGCAGGCGGCCGACGCCGCCGTCGGGATGGATGTGGAGGCGCACATGGGTGAACGTCTCGCGCGACTCGCAGGTGAAGAAGTGGTGGGCCGAGGCGCCGAGGGGGCTGACGGGCAGGATCTCGGCCCAGTCCTTGTCGGTCGGGACCCCGTCCACGCAGGCCCCTTCGATGCGGCAGGCGGGCGGGTAGTTGCCGGTGAAATGCGCGGTGTCGACGTCGAAGCCGAAGATCCGCCCCGGCGCGGCGAGCTTGACGACGCACATGTCGTGCCCCGGCCCGCGGCGGCGGCGGCTTTCCCAGCCGTCCATCCACTTGCCGTTGTCGTCATAGAGGTCCGGGTAGAAGATCGCCGGCGCGTCGGCGAGCATCCGCGAGGCGGGGGCGAAGAACTCGTCGGTGGCGGCGATGGCCTCGGCGCCGAGCCCCGCGGAGGCGAGGTTGATGCCGGAGCGCGCCCATGCGGGCGGGTTCTCCGCCTCGGGCTGGATCACGCCGTCGGAAACGGGGGGAAGGGTCATGCGGACTCCGCGAACAGATCGGCGAGCCGGAGCCGCGCGATGCGCTCGACCTGGGCGCAGGCGGTCTCGAACTCGGCCTCGGGGGAATTGGCGATGCGGGCCTCGAACGCGGCCAGGATGGCCGTCTTGTCGAGGCCCTTCACCGCGATGATGAAGGGGTGGCCGAACCTGGCCTTGTAGGCGTCGTTGAGCGCGGTGAACCGGGCGCGTTCCGCGTCCGTGAGGGCGTCGAGCCCCGCGCCCGCCTGCTCGGCCGCGCTTTCGGCGGTCAGGCGCTTGGCCGCGGCCAGCTTGCCGGCGAGGTCGGGATGGGCGCCCAGCACGCCGAGCCGTTCCGCGTCGGAGGCGGTGCGGAACACCCGCGCCAGCGCCGAGGCGACGCCCGCGGCGCAGTCATGGGCGGGGCCGAGCTCCAGCCCGTGCGCCCGCTCGGCGATCCAGGGCGAATGCTCGTAGATCGCACCGAAGGCCTCGACGAAGGCCGCCTGGTCCATGGCGCTGGGCCGCAGGCCCGCGCGGGGCGGATGGGTCTTCGCCCAATGCTCGGCGATGTCGATGCGGCGGGGGACCCAGACGCGGTCATGCCCGGCGATGTAGTCGAGGAACCGGGCCAGCGCCGCGGCCCGGCCCGGGCGGCCCGCAAGGCGGCAATGCAGGCCCACCGACATCATCTTCGGCGCGCCCGCCAGCCCCTCGGCGTAGAGCGTGTCGAAGCTGTCCTTGAGATAGGTGTAGAACTGGTCGCCCGAGTTGAAGCCCTGGGGCGTCGCGAACCGCATGTCGTTGCAGTCCATGGTGTAGGGGATCACCAGCTGGTCGCGCCCGGCGTGATGGCGCCAGTAGGGCAGGTCGTCGGCGATGTCGTCCGAGACATAGTCGAAGCAGGCCATCTCGGTCGCGATGTCGACGGTGTTCATCGAGCAGCGCCCGGTGTACCAGCCGCGCGGCGCCTCGCCGGTGACCTCGACGTGCAGGCGCACCGCCTCGTCCATCACCGCCCGCTCCTCGGCCGGGTCCATGTCCTTGTGCTCGATCCATTTCAGCCCGTGGGAGGCGATCTCCCACCCCGCGTCCTGCATCGCCTCGACCTGCTCGGGGGAGCGGGCCATGGCGCTGGTCACGCCGTAGACGGTGACGGGCATGCCTCGTTCGGTGAACATGCGGTGGAGCCGCCAGAACCCGGCGCGGGCGCCGTATTCATAGTTCGATTCCATGTTCCAGTGGCGCTTGCCCGGCCAGGGCTGGGCGCCGACGATCTCGGACAGGAACGCCTCGGAGGCGGGGTCGCCATGCAGCAGGCAGTTCTCGCCGCCCTCTTCGTAGTTGATGACGAACTGGACGGCGACGGCGGCGCCGCCGGGCCACTGGGCGTCGGGCGCGGCGGGGCCGTGGCCGCGCAGGTCTCGGGGATAACGCATGGGGCTCGCTGGGGTCGGTTTCCTGATCCAACCAGCCTATAGGCAAACAATCAGCCCCGCTTTCAAAAAAATGATGAAAGAGCCTTCGCCGGGGGCGCGGATGCGGCGCCGCAGCATGGGGCAGGATGGGGCGCGGCGCCTAAGCCTTGGGCGGCGTCAGCACGGCGTCGAGCGCGCTGCGGCAGGCGGCGGTCATGAAGTCGATGAAGAGCCGCGATTTCGCATCCTGGTGCCGCTTGTGGGGGTAAAGGCAGACGAGGCGCACCGGCGCCGGCGGCGTCTGTTCCGCCACCTTCACCAGCCGCCCGGCGCGCAGATGCGCGGCGACCTCGAACAGCGGCTTGTTGACGATGCCGTGCCCGGCCAGCGCCCAGTCGGTCAGCACGTCGCCGTCATCGGATTCGAACGGCCCGGAGAGGGGGAAGGCCCGCTCGCCCTCCTCCGTCTCCAGCAGCCAGCCGATCTCCTGCGCGCCCGGGAAGCGCAGCATCAGGCAGTCGTGGTTATGCGCGGCCAGGTCCTCGCCCCGCCGCGGCATGCCCCGCCGGGCGATGTATTCCGGCGCGGCGCAAAGGGCGCGCTCGCAATCCAGAACCACCCGTTGCCGCAGCCCGCTGTCCTCGGGGCGGCCGAGGAAGAAGGCCACGTCCAGCCCCTCGCCCATCACGTCAATGCGCCGGTCCGTCAGGCGCAGGCGCACGTCGATCTCGGGCCAGCGCGCCTTGAACTCGGGGATCTGCGGCGCGATCAGCCGCCGCCCGATGCCGAGGGGCGCCGCCACCAGCAGGCTGCCGCGCGGGTTCAGCGACACGTCCGCCACCGCCGCCTCGGCCTCGGCCACCGCGTCGAGGATCTTCATCGCGCCCGCGTAGAAGATGCGCCCCTGTTCCGTCGGCTGCAGCATCCGCGTGGTGCGGTTGAACAGGCGCGCGTTCAGCCGCCGCTCCAGCTCCGCGATGCGGGCGGACACCACGGCGGGCGAGACACGCTGGTCGCGGCCCGCGGCGGACATGGATCCGAGTTCATAGGCGCGCACGAACACGCGCAGGGCGTCGAGATAAGCCATGGCGCCCAAGGGATCATCATTCGGGATTTTTTGAAAGCGCCTTCGCTTCTTCGGCGTTTGCGCTGGCGGCGGGGCGTGCCATGCTGCATCGCACATCGAACGGAGGGGCTGCGCGCGCATGCATGATTTCGCGATTTTCTGGGAGTGGCTGGCCTTCGCGGTCCGCTGGGTCCACGTCATCACCGCCGTGGCCTGGATCGGGTCGAGCTTCTATTTCATCGCGCTGGACCTCGGCCTGCGCAAGGCGCCGGGCCTGCCCGAGGGCGCGTATGGCGAGGAATGGCAGGTCCATGGCGGCGGCTTCTACCACGTCACCAAGTTCCTCGTGGCCCCGGCGCGGATGCCCGAGCACCTGACCTGGTTCAAGTGGGAGAGCTATTCGACCTGGCTCTCGGGCGCGGCGCTGCTGGCGGTGGTCTACTGGGCGGGGGCGGAGCTGTACCTCGTCGACCAGACCAAGCTGGAGATGTCGGGGACCATGGGCGTGGTCGTCTCGGCCCTGTCGCTGACCATCGGCTGGATCTGCTACGACCTGCTGTGCAAATCGAAATTCGGCCAGCATGCCAACCGGTTGATGGGGCTCCTGTTCGTGCTGCTGGTGCTGATGGCCTGGGGCTATCAGCAGGTGTTCACGGGGCGCGCCGCCTACCTGCATCTCGGCGCCTTCACGGCGACGATCATGACCGCGAACGTGTTCTTCATCATCATGCCGAACCAGCGCAAGGTGATCGCGTCGCTGAAGGCGGGCGAGGCGCCCGACCCGGCGCTGGGCGCCGAGGCCAAGCAGCGCTCGACCCACAACAACTACCTGACGCTGCCGGTCATCTTCCTGATGCTGTCGAACCACTACCCGCTGGCCTTCGGGACCGAGTATTCCTGGCTGATCGCCGCCTTCGTCTTCCTGATGGGCGTGCTGGTGCGGCACTTCTTCAACTCGATGCATGCCGGAAAGGGCGAGCCCTACTGGACCTGGGGCGTCGCGGGCTTCCTGTTCCTGCTCTGCATCTGGCTCAGCTCGGTCGGATCGCCCGAGGTGGAGGAGGTCGACCTCGCCGATGCCGGGCCGGTCGCCCAGCGTTTCGCCGCCGCCGCGGGCTTCGAGGACGCGGCCGACACGGTGATGGGGCGCTGTTCGATGTGCCACGCGGCCGAGCCGGTCTGGGACGGGATCGTGGTCCCCCCCCGCGGCGTGATGCTGGAGACCGAGGAGCAGATCGCGCGCCAGGCGCGGGCGATCTACATCAACGCGGGCCGCTCCCACGCCATGCCGCCGGGCAACATCACGTCGATCTCGCCCGAGGAGCGGGGGCTGATCGTGGCCTGGTACGAGGCCGGGATCGCCGACTGAGCCGCGCGGGCCGGCAATGCGAAAGGGGCGCCCGGTTGGGCGCCCCTCTTGCGTTTCGGCGCCCGCTCAGACCTTGGACAGGGCGTCGGCCAGCTCGGTCAGCGAGAAGGGCTTGGGCAGGAAGTGGAAGTCGGTCAGCCCCTCGAGGTTGCGGCGGAACGAATCCTCGGCATAGCCGGAGACGAAGATCACCTTCACATGCGGCCGCTGCTCGCGCGCCTTCTTCACCCAGGTCGGGCCGTCCATCCCCGGCATCACCACGTCCGAGATGATCACGTCCACCTCCAGCGCCTTGTCCTCGAGGATCTCGAGCGCGGTTTCGGCGTTGTCGGCCTCCAGCACCTCCCAGCCGCGCAGTTGCAGCGCGCGGATGGCGAAGGAGCGGACCGGGGCCTCGTCCTCGACCAGCAGGGCGACGCCCGAGGCGCCGGTCTTCTCGGCCTCGGCCGGGGCGGGCGCGGGGGCGGCGGCGACCTCCTCCTCCCTCTCCGCCTCGCGCTCCAGCCGCGGCAGCCAGATGGAGAACACGGTGCCTTCGCCCGCCTGGCTGTCGGCGAAGATGAAGCCGCCGGTCTGCTTGACGATGCCGTAGGCGGTGGAGAGCCCCAGCCCGGTGCCCTCGCCGACCTTCTTGGTGGTGAAGAACGGCTCGAAGATCGACGCGATCTTGTCCGGCGGGATGCCGTGGCCGGAATCCGCGACCTCGACCAGCACGTAATCGCCGGGGGGCACCACGGCGCGGTCGCGGCGCAGCTCCTGGTCGAGGCTCATGTTCCGGGTGCGGATATGGACGTCGCCGCCCTCCTGCATCGCGTCGCGGGCGTTGACCACGAGGTTCATCACCACCTGTTCGAACTGCCGCTCGTCCACCCGCACCAGGCCCAGCTCGCCCTCGTGCTCGAGATGAAGGCGCACCTTTTCGCCCAGCAGGCGGTTCAGGAGGTGGCTCAGCTCGGCCAGCGTGTCGACCAGCGACAGCACCTTGGGGCGCAGCGTCTGCTTGCGGCTGAAGGCCAGCATCTGGCGCACCAGCGAGGCGGCGCGGTTGGCGTTCTGGCGGATCTGGGTGAGGTCGGCGTGGTCCGGATCGGTGGTGTCATGCCGCATCAGCAGCAGGTCGCAATGCCCGTTGATCGCGGTGAGCAGGTTGTTGAAGTCATGCGCGACGCCGCCCGCAAGCTGGCCGACCGCCTGCATCTTCTGGCTCTGGACGAACTGGGCCTCGAGCGTCTTCAGCTCGGTCGCGTCCGAGATCACGGCGATCAGCGAGGGCGCGCCGTCGAGCACCACGCGGCTCAGCGAGATCTGCAGGAACGTCTCCCGGTCGTCGCGCCGGGCGCGGGCGACCTCGGACCGGCCCGAGGAGAGGCCGCGCGCGGCCTCGAACACCCGGTCGGCGACCGAGCGGCCGAGCCCTTCCACCAGGTCGTCGAAGGGCAGCCCGGCGCGGGCATGCTCGCCCAGCAGCGCCTGGGCGGGCGGGTTCACCCCGAGGGTCATCCCGTCGAGATCGAGCCGCGCCAGCGCCACCGGCAGGCTGTCGAGCGTGCGCGCCAGGCCGCGGCCCGGCTCGGCCCCCGCGTCCTCGTCGGCGCAGGGCAGCACCAGCAACGTGGTCTCGGCCGAGGGCCCGGCGCCCGGGGGCGCCCCGAGGGTCACGATCCGGCGCAGCGGGTCGACGCCGGGGGCGGGCGAGGCGAGGCGGCGCAGGCAGATCTCCCCCTCCGGCGGGGCCGAGAACACCTCGTCCAGCCGCTCGGCCACGCCGCCGGTCAGCGCGCCCATGGCGGCGTTGGCGTGAAGCTCCCCGTCGCGCAGGCGCAGGGCGGCGATGTCGGGGGGCAGGTCCGACAGTTCGGACCCCGCGCCTTCCTCGGCCATGCGCAGGCGCCACAGCACCCGCCCGGCGCCGAGATCGGCCGCGACCGCGTCCCACCAGCCGCCCGCGGGTTCTGGCAGGCGGCGGCGGGAGACGCCGCCGCGGCGCATCTCGCGCAGCATCACGTAGATCAGCTGTTCCGCGCGCTGGCGCGGGGCGCGCAGCAGGCCCGCGACGCGGGCCCCCGGCGCGGCGTCGCGCCCGCAGGCCTGGGCGGCGGCGTTGGCGGCGATGATGACCCCGTAGGCGTCCGACAGCACCGCGGGGGCCGAATCGGCGTCGAGCAGCGCGGCGAAGGCGCCTTCCTCGCGCCCCTCGCGCCGGCGCGAGACGACGGCGTAGGCCAGCCCCAGCGCGCCCATGGCCACCGCCCCGGCGACCAGCGCGACCGCGGCCAGCGCCAGCGGCGGCAGCGTGTCGGGGATGTCGGTCGAGGCGAGCAGGGCCAGCGTCGCGCCCAGCCCGAAGGCCAGCGCGGCGGAGAGGAGCGCGGTGCGTCGCGGCAGGGCCGAAGCCTCTTCCAGCATCATCTTGGCCTGGCCCTCCCGCTCCTGCGGCGCGGGGCGTCCCGCGGCCGCTGTCTCGCCATCCGCAACTAAACGGCGCGAAACCTACGAAACAGTAAACCGATGGGCGAGTAAACCGGGCGCGACGGGCGGATGGGTCAGCCGCTGCGGGTCATGACGGCGCCGAAGAACCCGTCGCCGCCCTGGCGCGGGTCGAGGCGCAGGCGCGGCCCCTGCGCGAAGCCGGGCGGGGGGGCGCCCGCGACGTCCTCGTTCTCGGCCCGAAGCAGCGAGCAGGTGGCGTAGACCAGCCGCCCGCCGGGGGCGACGAAGCGGGCGGCCTCGGCCAGGATCTGGGCCTGGAGGGCGGCGAAGCGGGCGACGTCCCCGGGCGCCAGGGTCCACTTGCCGTCCGGGTTGCGCCGCCAGGCGCCGGTCCCCGAGCAGGGCGCGTCGATGAACACCAGGTCGCAGGCGCCGATCAGCGCCTTCGGGGGCGCGCCGCGCAGCGCCTCGACCGTCAGCCCGGCGCGGGCGGCGCGGGCGGGCAGGTCCTTCATCCGGTTCGGGTCCGCGTCATGGGCGATGAGCCGCCCGCGCCCTTCCATGGCGGCCCCCAGCGCCAGCGTCTTGCCGCCGCCGCCGGCGCAGTAATCCAGCACGGTCTCGCCGGGACGCGCGTCCGCAAGGGCGGCGACGGCCTGGCTGGCGGCGTCCTGGATCTCGACGCGTCCGTCCTGGTAGGGGGCGGCGTTGCGCAGGCGGCGGGCGCCCCCGGTGACCCGCAGGCAGGCGGGGGAGAGGGGGCCGGGTTCGGTCTGGACCCCCTCGGCGGCGAGGGCGGCGGCGGCGGAGGCGACGTCGGTCTTCAGCGTGTTGACCCGCAGGTCGAGCGGCGCACGGGCCTGGAGCGCGGCGGCCACCTCGGGGAGGGCGTCGCCGAGGGAGCGGGACAGCTCGGGCATCAGGTCGTCGGGGAGGTCGAGGCGCGCGGCCTCGGGCGCGTCGGGCAGGGGGGCGGCGAGGGCGGCGGTTTCCTCGGGCGAGAGCGGCTCGGGGGCGAAACGCTCGCCGGTGAAGATGGCGGAGAGGCTGTCATCCTCGGCGGCGAGGGCGATCATCAGGGCGCGGCCGTCGGGGTCGTCCCGGCCCATGCGCAGGCCGAGCGAGCGGCGGCGGCGGATGGCGTCGTAGACGAGGTCGGCGATGGCGGCGCGGTCCTTGGACCCGGCGAAGCGGTTGGCGCGGCCCCAGGCGGCGAGGGCGCGGTCCGTGCCGCGCCAGTCCGCATCGCGCAGGGCGGTGAGAAGCTCGGCGGCGGCGGAGATGCGGGCGGCGGGGGTGATGGCGTCTCTCCTCGGGCGGCGTGGGGGGCGTCATTGGGGCGGGGCCGGTTGGGGCGATGCATGGCCTGAACCGGGCGCGAAGGGAAGCCTTTTGGGCGCATTGTCCTGGGCTGGGCGCCGCCGCGCGGATGCGCGGCCGGGCGGGCGCGCGGGAGGGCTCGTCCCTCCCCAAGCCCGCCCGCGCCCCGGGTCGAGGGAAGGCGCGACGGCGGCCACCATCCCAGAAACAAAAGAAGGGGGATGCAAGGGGGATCCCCCCCTTGCGCGGGGGACCGGGGGCGGCAGCCCCCGCAATGGCCTTCGCAACGCGCCCCCGCCACCACGCCTCACCCGATCGTGTGCCGCGCGGCTTGCGTTCCGCCCGTCCCCGCGCCGATGCTTGCCGCGACGAACCAAACGGGAGACCTCCATGCCGCTTCGCGCCGCCGCGTCCGCCCTGGCCCTTCTTCTCGCGCCGCCTGCCGCCGCCCAGCAGGCGGCCGCGCCGCCCGCGGCGTCGCAGCCCGAGGCGACGCATGACCGCGCCGCAGCCGCCCGCCGGGCCGAGGCGCCCACCTTCATGGCCGTCGCCGCGCATCCCGAGGCGGCGGCGGTGGGACGCGACGTGCTGGCGGCCGGGGGCACGGCCGCCGACGCGGCGGTGGCGATGCAGATGGTGCTGGGGCTGGTGGAGCCGCAGAGCTCGGGCCTCGGCGGGGGCCTTTTCATCCTCTACCGCGACGCGGAGACGGGGCGGATCGTCACCTATGACGGCCGCGAAACGGCGCCGATGGCGGCGGATGAGAGCTACTGGCTCGGCGAAGACGGCGCGCCCATCGGCTGGTGGGACGCGGTGATGACCGGGCGCTCGGTCGGCGTGCCCGGGGCGGTGGCCGGGGTCGCGCGGCTGCATGCGGATTTCGGCGACCGCGGCTGGTCCGGGCTGCTCGCCCCCGCCATCGCGCTGGCGGAGACGGGGTTCCCGGTCTCGCCCCGCCTCGCCGCCTCGGTCGAGAAGGCGGCCGAGCGGGGGCTGCGCGACGCGCCCGACGCCGGGCGGTACTTCTTCCCCGACGGCGCCCCCCTCGCCGCCGGGGACAGCCTGCGCAACCAGGCCTACGCCGACACGCTGCGCCTGCTGGCGCGGCAGGGGCCGGAGGCCTTCTACCAGGGCGCCATCGCCCGCGGCATCGTCGACGCGGCCAACGCGCCCGGCGGCAAGCTGGCCGGGATGCTGACCATGGAGGACCTCGCGGGCTACGAGGCCAAGGTCCGCCCGCCGGTCTGCATCGACTACCGCGACTGGGAGGTCTGCGGCATGGGCCCGCCGTCTTCCGGCGGGCTGACGGTGGGGCAGATCCTCGGGATGCTCGAGGGGCATGACCTTTCCGCCCTCGGGGACGGGCCCGAGGCCTGGCACCTCTTCGCCGAGGCGTCGAAGCTGGCTTACGCGGACCGGGGCCTCTACATGGCCGATGCCGACCAGGTGGAGATGCCGACCGAGGGGCTGCTGGACAAGGCGTACCTGGCTGAACGCGCGAAGCTGATCGACCAGGCGGCGGCGATGGCGAAGGCCGAGCCGGGAGTTCCGCCGGGCGCCGGCGCCCAGGCGCCCGACACGGATCCGGAGCGTCCCGGCACCACGCATTTCGTGGCCGTCGATGCGGCGGGGAACATGGTCTCGGCCACCTCGTCCATCGAGACCGGCTTCGGCAGCCGCCGCATGACCGGGGGGTTCCTTTTGAACAACGAGCTGACGGATTTCTCCCGCGCGCCGGTCAAGGACGGGCTGGCGGTGGCGAACCGGGTGGGGCCGGGCAAGCGGCCGCGCTCCTCCATGGCGCCGACGATGGTGCTGAAGGACGGCGCGCCGGTGCTGCTCATCGGCTCCCCCGGCGGGTCGCGCATCATCGAATACGTGGCCGCGGCGCTGGTGCGGATCCTCGATTTCGGCATGGACCCGGCCGAGGCCGTGGCGGCGGGCCACGTGGTGTCCCGCGGCGGTCCGGTCGAGTTGGAAGAGGGCACGGAGGCCGAGCGCCTGGCGGACGCCCTGCGCGCGCTGGGGCACGAGGTGAAGACCCGCGACCTGAACTCGGGCCTGCACGTGATCCAGGTGCAGGAGGACGGGACCCTCGTCGGCGCGGCGGACCCGCGGCGGGAAGGGGCGGCCTACGGGGGGTGATGGCGGGGGGGGGGGGGGGGGGGGGGGGGGGGGGGGGGGGGGGGGGGGGGGGGGGGGGGGGGGGGGGGGGGGGGG
>NZ_JBOCEF010000028.1:7076-58119 GCF_050586345.1 Rhodovulum sp. DZ06 | reverse complement strand
TCCCCTTTCTCGGTGGGGTGTTTTTGCGAAACGGTATTTCACCGGGTGGTTGGGGGGAGGGGGTGGGGCGGGGGTGGTGGGGGGGGTGGTGTTTGGGGGGTCTCCCCCCCCCCAAGCCCCCTGACCCGGGGGGGATCCCCCCGGGACCCCCCTTTTTTGTGGCTGGGGGGCGCGGGAGGGGCGCGGCGGCGCTGACGCTTGCCGACGCCCCGCCCGCCCGGCCCGTGCCGGGCCTGCCCCCTGCCGCGCCCGGCTCCTCAGCCCTCCAGCATCTCCGCCATCCGGTGCGGCGTGGGGTTGAGCAGCAGCCCCCCGTCCACCGGGATCACCGTGCCTGTGATCCAGCTCGCGGCATCGGAGGCGAGGAAGGCGCAGAGCTCGGCCACATCCTCGATCACCCCCATGCGGCGCAGGGGAATGTGGGATTGCTCGTTCTGCGCCAGCCGCTCGGCGCTCATCAGCCGCCGCACCCCCTCGGTATCGGCGATGGGGCCGGGAGAGACCGCGTTGACCCGGATCCCTTCCGGTCCCCATTCGAGCGCATAGGCGCGGGTGAGCATGTCCACCCCGGCCTTCGCGGCGCAGACATGGGCCTGGCCGACCATGGCGACCTGGGCCTGCGGGGCGGTGACGTTGATGATGTTGGCGCCCGGGCGGCGCAGGTGCGGCCCCGCGGCGCGCATCACGTGGTGGGTGCCCAGCAGGTCGATCTCCATCACCGCGCGGAACCCGTTCGAGGAGATGTCCGCCGCCTTCGCCACGAAGTTCCCCGCGGCGCCGGACAGCAGCGTGTCGATCGGCCCGAAGACCTCGGCGCAGCGGGCGAAGGCGGCCTCGACCGAGGCGTAGTCGCGCACATCCACCGACATGCCTTCCGCCGCCGGGCCGATGGCGCGCAGGGCCTCGACCGCCGCCTCGACCTTTTCCGGATCGCGCGAGAAGGTGAACACCTTCGCGCCCTCGGCCGCGAAATGCTTCGCGACCCCGAGATTGATGCCGCTGGTTCCACCGGCCACCGCCAGCACCTTGCCGTCGAACTTGCCCATGTCTGGGGCCCTCCCATGCCTTCTCGCGCGCCCCTCTTCCGGTGCGGCGCCTGTCGGCATGATCCATGCCGGGGAGGGGAAGTCCAGAGTTTTTGAAGCGATGTTTTAAATGGCGCGCTCAGCCCCCGACGGCGGCATCCCAGGCCCGGACCACCGCCTCGGCCTTCGCGCGCACCGCGTCCGCCCCGTCGCCGGGGCGGTACAGCGCCGTGCCGATGCCGAAGCCGCTCGCCCCCGCCTCCAGCCAGGCGGCGAAATTGTCCGGGCCCGCGCCGCCCACGGCCAGCGTCTCGGTCCCCTTGGGCAGCACCGCGCGGATCGCCTTCAGCCCCTCCGGCCCGATGAGCGCCCCGGGGAAGAATTTCAGCCCGTCGGCCCCGGCGCGCAGGGCGGCGAAGCACTCGGTCGGGGTCATCACGCCGGGATAGGAGAGCATCCCCGCCGCCTTCGCCGCCCGGATGACCGCCGGGTTGCAGTCGGGCGAGACGCAGAGCCGCCCGCCCGCCGCGGCCACGCCCGCCACGTCCGCCTCGCTCAGCACCGTGCCCGCGCCGGTCAGCGCCCGGTCCGCGCAGCCCTCGGCCAGGATCCGCACGCTCTCCAGCGCGTCGGGCGAGTTCAGGGGGACCTCGATCTTCGTGATCCCCTCTTCGATCAGCGCCTCGGCGATGGCGAGGACTTCATCCGGGCGCACGCCGCGCAGGATGGCGATGATGTTGCGGGTCATGCGCGTTCTCCTTCGCCGCTCTCCATCGCGCGGCGGGCGGCGACCAGCCCCGCCAGCGCCAGGTCCTCGCCCGGGTGGGCGGTGGGGGCCAGCCCCTGGGCCCGCAGAGCCGCGGCGTAGCGGGCGCAGAGCGCGGGCGCCCCGACCAGCGCCACCTCGCGCCCCAGCCACCAGGGCTTGGCGCCCGCAAGCTCCATCCCGATCAGCAGGCCCGAGAGGCGCGCGCGCGCCGCGGCGGGGGGCAGCCCGTCCAGCAGCCCCGCCGCCCGGATCGCGAACAGAAGGCCCGTCACGTCCTGCGGCCGGTCCATCGCGTCCTCGACGCCCTGCAGGAAGGCCGGGCCGTCCTCGGTCCCGTCATCGGGCGCGGGCATGGAATGGCGCAGCACCGAGGCCTCGGAGAGCAGCGCGAACAGCTCTCCGGTCAGGAAGGTCTGGAAGCTGATCGCCTCGCCCGCGCTGACATGCACCCATTTCGAATGGGTGCCGGGCAGAACGACCACCCCGTCGAAATCGGGCGCGGCGGCGAGGAAGCCGGCGATCTGCGTCTCCTCCCCGCGCATCACGTCCGGGCGGGGGCGGGCCTGCGACAGGCCCGGCAGGATGCGCAGCGAGAGGCGCGGATCGGCGCAGGGGGCGGCCACGGCGCCGGGGCCCGCGGGGGCGCAGGGCAGGGCGCGGTACGGGGCCTCGACCCAGCCCTGCTTCGCGCCGACCATCCCGCAGGCGAGGGTCTCGGTCCGCGCGCCGGGCGTCAGCCAGTCGCCGACGAGGTCCAGCAGGGCGGCCTCGAACCCTCCGGCGGCGAGCGATCCGGCCCCGGCGTCCGAGCGGCGCTCCTCCAGCGCGGCGTCGCCGGGGCCCATGCGCCAGGCGCGCAGGCGGCTGCCCCCCCAGTCGAGGGCGATCCAGGCGGTCCGGGGCATGCGGGCTCTCCTTCTTGTCGGTCGGTCTGGTCCCTTGCCCGGATGGGTAGCAGACCGCGGCGGGGCTGTCTCGGGTCCGGGCGTGCGTGCACGCGCCGGAGGAGGCATCGCGCCGCGGCGCCCCAAATGGGGGATGCGGGCAGCCGAGTCGCAGGGCACGACTCGCAACCGCAGGACCCGGGCGCCGATTTCGTAGATGCCTGGGATTGAGCGCAGATTGCTGGCATCAACCCGGCGGCGAAACGGGTAAGCTCCAAGCTTCCGCACGGTGGAATTGCGCCGCCGATTTCGCAATTGAGAATACGCGCGACCAGGCGCGCCCGTGGGTATGAAAACCCGCGGCGTTTCTGAGTGACCGCAGGTAAGATGAACGAACGGTCATCGTTTCGCGCATTGTTTCCCAGTCGCCACCCCGGGCCTTGCCTCCGTCGGGCCCGTTCAAATCTGCTTAAATTCTGATCTCTACAGCCTCAGTTTCTTGCAGAGACCGTCCGCGGCGCGCGGCGTCGCGGGTGGAGTTGCGCATTCAATTGGGCGGCGCCCGTGTAAAACGGTTGAATTATTTCATTTAGTTCGAAGATTTCGACGTCAAAGCGCCCGCGCACTCAAAATTAACGATTGAGGAGGGGTGATTGACGCCGCTGGACTTCGCGCGAAACCCCAGAGGAATTTGTTCTACTGTAATATCCATCGGAAATCGGCAGGGGCATGCGCCATTCATTTAAGTATAAACCTTGACATTCGTTCAAAAACAACCAGAGCGCGTGAACGTATTAACCGGTTTCACGTTTACAGCTTGACCGCCTGCCTCTACGCCTTAGGTCAACCACCCGAGCAGACCGTGCTGTTTTTTACGCTGCGACGAGGGACACCGTGACGCCTAATCAGTTCTTGAATCGACGTGCCCGCGCGTCGACCGCCATCGCTGTGCTTGACGCCGCCGGCGCCGACGCCGCGTTCCGCGCCCGGTTGCAGGACGATCTCGACCGCGGCTGCGTGAACGTCACGCTGCTCGGCCAGATCAAGTCCGGCAAGAGCGCCCTCGCCAACGCCCTGATCGGGCGACCCGGGCTGCTGCCCGTCGACGTGAACCCGTGGACCGCCGCGATCACCAGCCTGCACGTGAACCAGGCGGGCGAAGACGGGCAGGCCGCGAAATTCGAGTTCTTCGACGAGGCCGGCTGGAAGCGGCTGGCCGAGGGCGCAGGGCGGCTCGGCGCCCTGGCCGGGCGCGCCTCGGACGAGGACGAGCTGGAACGGCTGCGCGAGCAGGCCCGCGCGCTGCAGCGCAGCGCCCAGGCGCGGCTCGGCCGCAATTACGAGATGCTGCTGGGCGGCGTGCACCGCCATGGCGGCTTCGACGCCAAGCTGCTGGCCCGCTACATCGTGCTGGGCGAAGAGGCCGACCCCAACGGCGCCGGCCGCTATGCCGAGCTCACCCGCCGCGCGCAGCTCTGGCTCGATGCCGGCGCCTGGCCGATCCCGCTCTCGATCCATGACACCCCCGGCGTCAACGACCCGCTGCTGGTGCGCGAGGAGATCACCCTCGACGCCCTCAAGGACACCGATGTCGGCCTCGTCGTGCTCAACGCCGCGCAGGCGCTGACCTCCGAGGACGTGGCGCTGCTGCGCACCCTCGCCGCCCTGCGCGGGGCCGGGGCGCTGATCTTCGTCAACCGCATCGACGACCTTGGCGATCCGGCCGCGGACATCCCCGCGATCGAACGCTCGCTGCGGGGCGCGCTGCTGCGCGCCGGGCTCGACGACAAGTCCGAGATCCTGTTCGGCAGCGCCCTGTGGGCCGAGACCGACGATCCCGCGACCCTGCCGCCGCATTCGCGCGAGGCCTTCGCGGCCCATGCCGCGCGCACCGGCGCGGCCACCCCGCGCGCGGCCTCGGGCGTCGATGCGCTGCGCGAGGCGATCGTGGCGCGCGCCGCGTCGGGCGAGGGGCGGCGCAAGCTGTCGGACGTCGAGGGCGAGATGCGCGGCTGGATCGAGGAGCGGCGCGCCGCCCTCGCCTCCGGCGGAGCCGGTCCCGACGCGCGGCTCGAGGCGCTCGAGGCGCTGATGGTCGAGGTGTCCGACGGGCTCGAGCGCGTGCTCGCCGCCCATGCGCCGGCCGTGACCCGGCGGATGGAAGAGGCGGTGGACCGCTTCGCCGACGTCCAGGCCGACGCGCTGCGCCGCGCGGTGATGGACGGCGGCAAGGGTGGCTGGCAGGCCGACATCGCGCCGCTGCGCGCCGATCTCTCGCGCCTGCACGAACAGTTCGCCGAGAAGGTCGGCCTGTCGCTGCGCTCGTTCTGGGACACGGTGCTGCGCGAGGCGGGCGACGCGCTCGCCGCCGGCGGGGTCCCCGCCCAGGCGCCCGAGCCGCCGCGGATGCCGGTTCCGGCCGCGCTCAGCCGCGCGGTGTCCTTCGACATGGACGGCCGCTGGTGGTCGCGCTGGCGCGGCCGTCGGCGCTATGCCGAGGAGCAGGCGGACGCCCTGCGCGCGCTCATCAAGGACGACATGGCCCCGCTGCTGGCCGAGCTGCGCCACGACCACGAGACCCGCGTCGCCGCCGAGGCCCGCCGCGCCCTGCGCCGGTTCTTCGAGCTGCGCTGCATGGCCGTGGGCGCGCCCGACGGGATCCTGTCGGCGGGCGGCGACCCGGCCTTCACCGACGCCCGCCGCGCCGCGCTGACCGAGGCGCTGGACCGCGTCTCGGCGCTGCTCGGGGCCGATGACGCCGCGCCGGCCGTCGAACCGGGCTTCCAGGCCCAGAAGCAGGCGGCCCAGTGATGACCTTCGACGCCGAGATGACCGCCGCCCCCGCGGGGGCGGGCGAGGACGCTTCCGCCCTCGCGCCCCCCGCCGCCGCCGCCGCCGCGGCCCCCGCGCTGCGCCCCGTGCCCGCGTCGCGCCATGACCGCCTGGCCCGGGCCGCGACCCGCCCGGTGCGCATCGCCCTGATCGGGGAGTTCAGCGTGGGCAAGTCCACGCTGGCCAACCTGGTGCTGGGGGCGGATGTCGCCGCGGTGCGCGCGACCTCGACCCATGCGCCCGCGATCTGGTTCTCGGGGGCGAAGGGCGACGAGGCGACGCTGTTCGACTTCAACGGCAGTACGCTGACCGCCTCGGTCGCCGACCTGTCCGGCGCCTCCCTGCGCGACTGCGCCATGGTGCGCGCGCCCGCGCCGCGGATCGGCGTGCGCAGCTGGGAGCTGATCGACACCCCCGGCCTGTCGGACCCGTCGCTGGACCGCCACCCGCTGCCGGTCGCCGTCGCCCGCGCCGACGCGGTGGTGATGATGACGCTGGCCACCCAGGCCTGGCGGCGCTCCGAGATGGAGGCGTTCTCGGCCCTGCCGCCCCGCCTGCGCCGCCGCGCGGTGCTGGTGGCCGCCGGGGCCGACCGCCTCGGGGAAGCGGACCTCGCCAAGGTCCTGTCGCGCCTGCGGACTGAGGCCGACCCGGCCTTCCGCGCGATCCTGCCGGTGTCCTCGGTCCAGGCCGGGCGCGCCCGCGCGGCGCATGACGCCGCGGGGTGGGCCGCCAGCGGCGCCGCGGCGCTGTTCGCGCAGATCGACGCGCTGGTCTCGGAGATCGCGGCCGAGCGGCGCGCGATGCTCGACCGCTACGTGCGCGTGCCGGACCCGGTCCCCGCGCCGGCGCCCGAACCCATGCCCGCCCCGGCGCCCGCCGCCGCCGCGGACCCCGTTCCCGCCCCCGCGCCCGCGGCGCAGGCGGCGGACCAGATCCCTGCCGCGGCCGCCGGACCGGCGGCGGCAGGGCCCGTTTCCGCCGGGACCGACTTTGGTTCGGGCGGACGAGACCCGCACGCCGAGGGGCGTGCAGCAAGCGTGGCGCAATCCCCGACGAAAAGCGTACCGGGGGCGTCTGAAACCAGGAGCGATTCCCAAATGCCCAACAACATCAGCGATCTGCGCGAGTGCGCCGGCTTCATCGGCGCCTGCCTCGTCGACTCCGACACCGGCCTGATGCTCGCCTCCGAAGGCGGCGCGAACTTCGACCTCGAGACCGCCGCCGCCGCGAACACCAGCGTCGTGAAGGCCAAGCTGAGCGCCATGCAGGCCCTGGGCCTCGATGACGCGATCGAGGACATCCTGATCACCCTCGGGACCCAGTTCCACCTGATCCGCCCGCTCGCCTCGATGCCGACCGTGTTCATCTACGTCGCGCTCGACCGCAAGACCGCGAACCTCGGCATGGCCCGCATCCAGACCAAGAAGGTCGAAGGCCAGGTCAAGCTCTGAGCCGCCAGGCTCCGACCCGCTGACAGCGGCGCCGGGGGAGGCTGGTCCTCTCCCGGCGTGCATCGCCCCGCAAGCGCGGGGCCATACGCCCGCCCCGCAAGCGCGGGGCCAGCTTCAGGACCCCGTGATGATCCATACCGATATCGGCCGCGCCGCCCAGCCCCACCTCGCGGGACTCGAGCTTCCCGCCGCGCTGCTTTCGGGCGCGCAGGACGGCTTCCGCGCGGTGGAGGCCAACGGGCCGTTCAAGACGATCTTCGGCGCCGCCTGCATCGGCGCCGGCTGGCGCGGCCTGCTGGACGAGGCGGCCGCGACCGGCGCAGGCCCGGCCCGCGCCGCCGAGGCGCTGCGCAAGGCGCTCATCGCCCACGCGCCGCAGCTGGCGATCCTGCCGCTGCCGGATGCGGGCGAGCACCTGGTGGCGCATCTTCCCGCCCGCGGCGGGCATGGCGACAGCGTGGCGGTGATGGTGACGGCGGCGGCGCTGCCGCGCACCGGGCGCCTGGCCGCGGCGCAGGAGCGCCTCGCCGCCCTGCGCGGCATCGTGGCCGAGATCAACCGCGACCTCGCCGCCGCCCGGCTTCCGGCCTTCGACGCGGAAGCGATCGACGGGTTCGACGCCTTCGCCCTCGCCTTCGCGCGGCTGCGCTCCTTGCCCTGAGGGGCGGGCCGCCCGCCGCCCCATACCCGGCTCCGCCGTGCCGGATCGCCTCCCCGGGGCAGGCGGCCTGACCGCGGCCCGGAACTTCCCCCCGGGCGCGCCGGGCCTGCGACGCGCCCCGCAATTTCAGCGGGCGCGTCGCCTCTTCCTCTCCTCGTCCTCTCCGGCCCCGCGCCGCTCACTCCCACTCCATCTGCTGGAACGCGGCCTGGGCGTTGCGCCGCGCCAGCGCGTCGAACTGGGCCAGGTGCGCGAAACCGGACTGGTCCACCTCCACCACCCCGATGATGTCGCCGCCGGCCTCGAGATGCGCGCCGACCTTTTCGCGCAGGTTGAGGAGGTAGTCGCGGGTCTCCGCCCGCGCCTGCGCCAGGGTCGTCGCCGGGCCGTGGCCGGGCACGAGATGCGCCGGGTCCAGCGCCTCGATCGCCGCGAAGCTGTCCAGCCAGGCGGCGGTGTCCGAGAACTCCATCACCCCCAGCACGCGCCCGACATAGACGATGTCGCCGGTGAACACGGTCTTCGCATCGGGAACCCAGGCGAAGCTGTCGCCCGGGGTATGGGCGCCGCCGGGATGGCGGATCTCGATCACCCGGCCGCCGAGCTCCAGCGTGTAGGCCGCCTCGAAGGTCACGTCGGCCTGGACGGGCTCGGTCCCCGCCAGCGCCTCGCCGATCAGGGCGCTGAGCATGGTCAGCTGCATGGAGCCGCGGGCGGCCTGGTCCTCGACCGCCGCGGCCGAGGCGATCACGGTCGCGCCCTGGTCCTTCCAGTAGCCGTTGCCGAGCCAGCGGTGATCCTGCCCGCCGGTGTCGATGACATAGGCGACGGGCTGGTCGGTCAGCCCGCGCACCACCTCATGCAGCGCCTTCGCCCCGGCGCGGGAGCCGCCGGGATCGACCAGCACCGCGCCCGCCCCGGTCTCGATCAGCCCGAAGGTGGCGTTGTTGCCGAGGTTCGAGGGATTGCGCTGCTCGGCCGGGCCCTCGATGGCCCAGATGCCGGGGGCGACGGGCTGGACCTCCAGCCCCTCCGCGGCGGCGGCGGAGGCGGCGAGCAGGGCGAAGGCGATGGCGTGGCGCAGCATGGAGATCCTCCCGGGTCGGTTTTCCCGGGGGATAACACATTAATTCACCGTTGAATATGTGAATGCGTCGGGGCGGGAGCGGGCAGGGGGCTCCCCCCGCGCCTCAGCTCCCGATCCGGGCCAGCGCCTGGGCGAAGCCCGCCGCGGCGCGCACCCCGTCGACGAGCCGCAGCGACAGCCCCGCCTGCAGCGCGGGCAGGTGCGCGGCCATCCCGGCGCAGCCGAGCACCACGGCCCGGTCGCCCGCCCGCTCCATCGCCGCCAGGTCGGCGCGCAGCGCGGCGATGGTCTCGGGCGCGCCCTCGTCCACCTCCAGCACCGGGATGCCCGAGGCGCGGACCTCGCGGCACACGGGGCCGAAGCCCTGGGCCTGGATGTTGCCCTCGATCACCGGGACCGAGACGGCGAGGGTGGTGAGCGCCGAGAATTCGCCCGCCAGCATTGCGGCGGCATGGAACGCGGCCTGGCCGATGCCGATGACCGGGCAATGGGCGGCGGCGCGGGCCTCGGCGAGGCCGGTGTCGTCGAAACAGCCGATCACGATGGCGTCGGCCCCGGCCTCCTTCGCCGCGGGCAGCAGGGCGAGCAGGCCCGGGACGGCGGCGTCGCCATCCTCCGGCCCCTGGATCGCGGGCGGCCCGGCCTGGTTGGTCCAGCCCAGGATCTCGGCGCCCGGCGCGGCGAGGCGCGCGGCGGCGACGATCCCGTCGGTCATGTGGGCCGAGGAGTTGGGGTTGATGAAGAGGATGCGCATCTGGCTCAGCCCTCGGCCCGGCCCGCGTTGGCGGCCTTCTCGGCCGCCCGCGCGATCGCCGCCCGCTTGGCCTTGCGGCGCGAGGCGACCATCACCGCGGCCAGCGCCGTGCCGATCACGATGAAGGAGAACAGCGTGGTCAGCGTGCCGAGCGCGTAGATCACCGGGGTGGTGACGTTGGTGGTCATCCCGAAGATCTCGAGCGGCAGGGTGTTGTAGCTGCCGGCGGTCAGCAGGGTGCGGGCGAACTCGTCATAGGAGAGGGTGAAGCCGAACAGGCCGACGCCGATCAGCGACGGGGCGATCATCGGCAGCGTGATGTACCAGAAGGTCTGCCACGCCGTCGCGCCCTGGTCGCGCGCCGCTTCCTCATAGGCTTTGTCGAAGCGGTTGAAGACGGCGAACATGATGAGAAGGCCGAAGGGCAGGGTCCAGGTCAGCTGGGAGCCGAAGCCGGACGTGGCCCAGTGCACCTTCAGCCCCGCCTGCTGGAAGATCAGCCCGACGCCGAGCGACACCAGGATCGACGGGATCACCAGCGAGGCGATGATCAGGTAGAACAGCGCCGTCGAGCCCGTGAAGCGCTGCCGGAAGGCCATGCCGCCCAGCACCGAGACGACCAGCGTGGTGACCATCACCATCAGCCCCAGCACCAGCGACCGCCCG
Organism: Rhodovulum sp. DZ06; assembly: GCF_050586345.1. NCBI lineage: Bacteria > Pseudomonadati > Pseudomonadota > Alphaproteobacteria > Rhodobacterales > Paracoccaceae > Rhodovulum > Rhodovulum sp. DZ06. The sequence continues at coordinate 47,987 of NZ_JBOCEF010000028.1, read as the reverse complement.
AACGCGCCCCAGATGTCGCCCACGGCCTGCTCCTCGAACAGGTCCTTGAACCAGTAGAGGGACGCGCCGCGCATCGGGAAGGTCAGGCCGCCCTCCGGCCCCTGGAAGGACAGGATCGCGATGGTGATCGTCGGGCCGTAGAGGAACAGGATGAACAGCGCGAAGAAGGCCGAGAGGACATAGAAGGAGGCGGGACGCTTTTCCATTGGATTACAGCTCCTTCCGGATGTCGACGAAGCGCAGCATGATGGCGATGGTGATCAGCACCGTGCACAGCAGCACCACCGCCGTGGCCGCGGCCGACGGGTAGGCGAGAAGGGCGATGTCGTTGGAGATCAGCCGGCCCACATTGGCCCGCTGGGACCCGGACATGAAGCGCACGGTGATGAAGTCGCCCATCACCAGGGTCACCACGAAGATGGTGCCGATCATGATCCCCGGCTTGGTCAGCGGCACGATCACGTGGCGCAGGATCTGGAAGCCCGTCGCGCCGTTGTCGCGCGCCGCCTCGATCAGCGACCGGTCGATGCGCATCATGGTGTTGAAGATCGGGACCACCATGAACAGCGTATAGAGATGCACGAAGGCCAGGATCACCGCGAAGTCGGAATAAAGCAGCCATTCGACCGGCTGGTCCGTCAGCCCGAGGTCCATCAGCGCCTGGTTGGCGATGCCGTTGCGCCCGAGGAACGGGATCCAGGAGATCATGCGGATGATGTTCGAGGTCCAGAACGGGATCGTGCACAGCAGGAACAGCGCGATCTGCATCGTCAGGCTGCGCACGTGGAAGGCCAGGAAATACGCCACCGTGAAGCCGATGGTCAGCGTCGCCGCCCAGGCGATGGCCGCGTACTGGAACGTGGCCAGGAACACCCGGCCCGTGACCTCGGAGCCGAACAGGAACGCGTAATTCTCGAAGCTGAAGGCGGGGATGATCGACCACTCGGTCGCTTCCCAGAAGCTCACCGTCACGATGGCGGCGATGGGCAGGACCAGGAAGGCCAGCAGGATCACGGTCAGCGGCGCGGCTTGCAGCCAGCCGACCAGGTGGCGGTTCTTCAGCATCCTCGGCTCCGATGCGGGCGGGGGGGCGCGCGCGGCGGGGGCGCGCGAGAAAAAGGCGGCGGCGCCGGGGCAGGGAGGACGCCCCGGCGCAGCATCGGCCCGGCGGGGGAAGGGAGGATCCCCCGCCGAACCGGTTCAGACGCGCATCAGGAGGCGATGAACTCGTTCCACTTGCGGACCATGTAGCGGTTCTCGTCCATCACCGCGTTCCAGCAGGCGACCGCGCCCATGCGGTCCTGGAAGGACCCGCCGTCGCGGGTCTCGCCAGCCTTGGCCAGCACGTCGCCGAACGGGTTGGTGATGTCGCCGGTCGCGGGCTTGCCCTCGAACCAGTAGCCCCACTCGTTCTCGGACATGTAGTTCTTCGAGGTCTCCGGGACCGCCGAGTAATAGCCCTGGCGCATCAGGAAGCCGCCGACCCAGCCGTCGAGATACCAGTTGATGTACTCGTAAGCCGCGTCCAGCTTCATGCCGGTGAGCGAGTTCGACAGGCCGATGCCGCCGCCCCAGGAGCGGTAGCCTTCCTTCAGCGGCTGGTATACGCAGGGAATGCCGCGCGACTTGACCGCGGTGATCGCCGGGGACCACATCGACTGGATCATCACCTCGCCCGAGGCCATCAGGTTCACGGACTCGTCGAAGGTCTTCCAGAAGGCGCGGAACTGGCCGTTGCGCTTGGCCTCCGAGAAGATCGCGATGGTCTTGTCGATCTCCTCGCGGGTCATGTTACCCTTGTCGGCGTACTGGATCTCGCCCATCGCCTCGCAGACCATGGCCATGTCCATGATGCCGATCGAGGAGATGTCGAGGATCGACGCCTTGCCCTTGAACTCGGGGTTCAGCAGCTCGGCCCAGCTGTCGATCGGGCGGCCGATCAGGTCGGGGCGGATGCCCAGCGTGTCGGCGTTGTAGATGGTGGGGATGAGGGTCATCCACCCGGTCTCTTCATCGGCGAAGGTCCTGGAGCCCTTGCCCTCGACGAAGCCGACGGTGTGCGGCGCGGTGCCCTGGGCGATGGTGCTCTCGGGGGTCAGCTTGCCGTTGCGGAAGATGCCGACGATCTTGTCGTAGTTCTTGATCTTCGAGGTGTCCATCGCCTGCAGGTTGCCGGTCGGCCAGACCTTCTTGCAGATCCAGTACTCGATGTCGGCGATGTCGAAGCTGTCGGGCTGGGTGGCCGCGCGCTGGGTGACGCTGTCGGAATCCAGCGCCGTCATCTCGAGCGTGATGCCGAGGTCTTCCTTCACCTTCTTGGCGACCTCGTTGAGGTTGGAGACGCCGGTGCCGAACTGGCGCAGCACGATGTTCTTGCTCTCCTGCGCCCAGATCATCGGGGCGGGCAGGGCCGACGCGGCGGCGGCGGCGACGCCGGTCTTCAGCAGCGAGCGGCGGGTGTATCCGACTTTGGCCATGATGGGTCCTCTCTGTCGTGTGGGTCTGCTTCAGCGGCCCTGATCAGGCCTGGAGGCGGTGCAGCCGCCCCTCGTCCCAGGACAGGCGCACCGCCTCTCCCGGGGATTTCGGATCCGCGAAGAACGCGGCGTCGGGCACGAGGGCGAGCAGCTCCTCGCCCTCCATCCGCGCGGTCACGGCCACGCGGTCGCCCTGGTATTCGACGGATGTGACCACCGCGTCGCGCCCCCCGGCGCCCGCGGGGGCCAGAAGGGTGTGGTCGGCGCGCAGCGCGCAGGGGGTCCCGTCCACGGTCAGCACGTTGTGCCCGCCCATGAAGCGGGCCACGAACTCGGTCCGCGGGGCGCTGAACACGTCGCGCGCGGGGCCGGCCTGTTCGATCACCGCGTTGTTCATCACCACGATCTCGTCGGCCAGCGCCAGCGCCTCGTCCTGGCCGTGGGTGACGTGGATGAAGGTGATGCCCAGCTCGCGCTGGAGGCGCTTGAGCTCGGCGCGCACCCGGATGCGCAGGAACGGGTCGAGCGCCGAGAGCGGCTCGTCGAGCAGCAGCACCCGCGGGCGGGTCACGAGGGCCCGCGCCAGCGCCACGCGCTGCTGCTGGCCGCCCGAGAGCTGGTCGGGCATCCGGTCGGCGAGGTGGGACATGTCCACCAGCTCCAGCATCTCGTCCGCCGCCTTGTGCCGGACCTCCTTCGCCTCGCCCTTCATGCGCAGGCTGAAGGAGACGTTGTCGCGCACCGAAAGATGCGGGAACAGCGCGTAGGACTGGAACATCATCGCCGTGCCGCGCTTGGCGGGCGGCAGGCGCGAGATGTCCTTGCCGTCGAGCACGACCGAGCCGTCGCTGACGCTTTCATGCCCCGCGATCATCCGCAGGGTCGTGGACTTGCCGCAGCCCGAGGGGCCGAGCAGGCACACGTAGCTGCCGTTGGAGAACACGTGGTCGATGCCGGCCACCGCCACCGCGTCGCCATAGCGTTTGGTCAGTCCGACCAGTTCAAGGTCCTTGCCGGTGCGCATGCGCCTCTCGCCTTCCTGTCCGCGTCGTTGGATCCAAGCGTGGCGCAACCTTGGTCTCGGACGGAAAGGATTTTGCGCTGCAGCAGGGCGCAAAACGGCGAAAGCCCGCGGATTAAGCAGCTGCACAGGAGCGGCGCCCAATTGTTAATCCAAAATTGTATACAATCTTGTCCACATTGCCGCGCCCCTCCCGCATGGCTTGAGAATCACCGCCCCGCGGTCTCGAATGGCGGAACACAGAAGGATTCGGCCCATGAACGTGCAGAACGCGGGCGGACGCAGCGGCGGCGCGCGCATCGCCGAAGAGCTCGCCGCAGCGATCCATGAACACCGCCTCGCGCCGGGCATGAAGCTCAACGAGGACGAGGTGGGCCGGATCTACGGCGTCTCGCGCACCGTGGTGCGCGCGGCGCTGCAGGACCTGTCGCACCAGCACCTGGTGGAGCTCAAGCGCAACCGCGGCGCCTTCGTCGCCCAGCCCTCGGTCCGCGAGGCGCGCGAGGTGTTCGAGGCGCGCGCGCTTCTGGAACCGCGCACGGCGCGCTCGGCGGCGGAACGCGCCACCGAGGCCGACATCGCCATGCTCCAGGCCCATATCGACGAGGAGCACGCCGCCCTCGCCGCGGGGAAGGAGGGGCGGGCGCTGCAGCTGTCGGGCCAGTTCCATATCGAGCTGGCGCGGGTGGCCGACCAGGACATCATCGCCGATTTCGTGGCCCAGCTGGTGTCGCGCTCCTCGCTCATCATCGCGCTCTACTGGCAGCGGCGCACGGCGCTGTGCGAAAGCCACGCGCATCACGCGCTGCTGGACGCGCTGGCCGCGCATGACGGCGCGGCGGCTGAGGAGCTGATGAAGAGCCACCTGATCGACCTGCTCACCTCGCTCGACCTGCGCGCCCAGGCGGCCCGGCCCGCGTCCTTGTCCGAGGCGCTGCAGGCATGAGCGCGGGGGCGACGCTGCGGACCGCCGCGCCGGACGAGGTCGCTCGGATGCTCGACTGGGCGGCGGCCGAGGGCTGGAACCCGGGGCTGGAGGATGCCGCGGCCTTCCGCGCCGCGGACCCGGACGGGTTCTTCGTGGCCGAGGCGGGGGGCGAGATCGTCGCCGCGATCAGCGTGGTCAATCACGGGCCGGGCTTCGCGTTCCTCGGCCTCTACCTGTGCGTGCCGGAGCGGCGGGGGCAGGGGATCGGCTACGCGCTCTGGACCCACGCGCTGGCCCATGCGGAGGGGCGGACGGTCGGCCTCGACGGGGTCGAGGCGCAGCAGGGCAATTACGCGACATCGGGCTTCGTGCGCACCGGCGCCACCACGCGCTGGGAAGGGACGGCGCCGGCGGCGACGGACCCGCGGATCCGCGACATGGGGGCAGGGGACGCGCCCGCCCTCGCCGCGCTGGACGAGGCGGCGAACGGCGTGGCGCGGCCGCGCTTCCTCGCCGCCTGGCTGGCGCCGTCCGAGACCCGCCGCACGCTGGTCCTCGACGGCCCCCACGGCCCCGCGGGCTTCGCCACCGCCCGCCTGTGCCGCGAGGGGGCGAAGGTGGGCCCCGTGATCGCCCCGGACGCCGCCGCCGCCCTGGCGCTGACCGCCGCCGCGGCCCGCGCCGTCGGGGCCGCGCGCATCGCCGTGGACCTGCCCGCGCAGGCCGGGGAGTTCGCGGGCCTGCTGAAGGCCGCGGGCTTCGCGCCCGGCTTCACCACCGCCCGGATGTACAAGGGCCCGGCCCCGCGGACGGGACCGGGCCTTCACGCCATCGCCACGATGGAGCTGGGCTGAGGGGGCGCCCGGCCGGGGGAGGGCGCTGCGCCGCCCCCCGGCCCGGCGGCCCCCCGGCCCGGCCTCAGCCGATCGCGTAGCCCCAGCCCTCGCCTTCCTCGGCCAGCGCGAACCAGGACAGGTCCTGCTCGGGCGTCGCGGGGATCTCCTCGTCCGTGGTGGCCGAGACCTGCAGCCGGTGGGCGAACCCGGCCGCATCCACCGGCTGGATCGGCGTCACCGTGCGGTCGTACGCGTTCTCGCCCGAGCCGCGCTCGACGAACACCAGCGGCGCATCGTCGAACGCGCCCGAGAAGGCCTGCCGCTCCCACATCCCGTCCGAGCGGATCACGCCGGCCTCGGACTGCATCGCGCCGTCCTCGGTCCGCTCCACCCCGGTCTCGACCGCGAGCCAGCCCATCGTCTCGGCCCCGTGCGCGTCGCCCTCGATCTCGAGGCCGACGTAATTCGGCCAGGCGGGACGCGCCCAGGAGGCGAGGAAGGAGGGGTCGTTCTCGGTCTGGGTCTGCGCGAACACCGCCGGGCGGCCCTCGAACACGTCCGCCAGTTCGCCCTGGTAGTCCCAGTTCGCGATCCCGTCGCCCTCGGTCGCATCAAGCCCGGCCTGCATCACCATCCCGTCGACGAGCCAGGCCCCGGCCTCGACCGCGATCCAGGAGACCGCGTGCGGGGCGTGGTAGCCGTCGGAACTGTCCAGCTCCTGCAGGCGCACGTCGAAGCCATGCGCATCGACGTCCGAGACCCGGCCGATCACCAGATCGACCCCGAGGGGCGTCTCGACCTGCACGATCACCACCGGGTTCACGAAGGCCGATGCGAACTCGACATGGAAGCCGGTGTGGTCGACCACCGCGGTGCCGGCCTCGTAGACCTTCTGCATCGACCGGCCCTCGAGCGTGCCCGACCCGCTGAAGGCCAGCCAGTTGAGATGCTCGAAGGCATGGCTCTGCTCGTAGTTGACCGCCTTGTCCTCGACGAGGCGGACATCGAAGCCGTCGGCGCGGATCCCGCCCACGCGGGCGCCGATATGCTCCATGTCGAAGGCCGAGGTGGCCTGCGCCATCACGTTCTCGGGCGCGGCGGCGAAGGCGCTGTCGAAGCTCTGCGCGCGCACGATGCCGTCGGCGGCGAGCCAGGCCTGGCCGGCCTCGTAGTCCAGCCCGCTCCAGTCGCCGCTTCCCTGTTCGATGGCCAGCCAGCCGACATCCTCGGCGGCGTGGTAAAGGTCGCTCGACTCGTCTTCCTGCAGCGCGACGCCGAAGGAATTCCAGCCCACGTCGTTCAGCCGCGCGTTGACCACGGCGGGGCCGTTGAAGCTCTGGACCTGGGCGAAGACCGCCGGAAGGGCGCCGTCCGGCAGGTCGAAATGCACCGTCTCGAAGCCGCGCTCCGCCACCTGCGAGGTGTTGGCGACGCCCGCGTGCAGGATCGTGCCGTCCGCCAGCTGGTGAACCCCGGCCTCGAGCACCAGCAGCGTGACCTGCTCGGGGAAATGCGGCACCGGCTCGAGGCGCAGATAGGTGCGTTCCTCCTGCTGCAGGCGGATCTGGGCGCCGTCGGGGCCGACATCGCGCAGGCGGGTGACGGCGTAGACGTCCTGGCCGAGCCCGGGCGAGACGGCCAGCACCACCGCGTTTTCATAGGTGTTGGCGAAGTCGATGGTCTGCCAGTAGGCGGTCGCCGTGACGCGCATCACCTCGCCGATCACCGGGCGGGCCTCGGCGGTCAGCTCCACGCCCCCGGCGGTCTGGGCCAGGACCAGCTCGGCATTCGCAGCGGTGGCGACGTCGAAGAAGGTCTCGGGCGTTCCGTCCCCGTCCTCGTCATGCGCGAAGCCCGTGGCGGTGCGGGTGAACTGCGCGACCTCGGCGCCGGTGAAGCGGACCAGGTCGTCGGCGCCGAAGCCCTCGATCACCGCGTTGGCGAAATGGGCGGCGTCGCCATAGGCCACGCCCGCCTGCGCGCCGAAGCCGAGCGCATAGGCCACGCCCTCCATGCTGACGGAGAGCATCATGACGTCGTCGACCACGAAGCGCGGGGCCTCGTAAGCGCCGAAATCCGACAGCGGCGCGTCCTCGGAGAACGGGTCGAGGAAGTCCGTGGCGCGGAACCAGTCATTGGCCGAGAATTCGAGCGTGACGCCCCAGGGGTTGGCGGCGTCGGCGAAGGGGTGATCGCCCGGGGGGAACCAGCCCGGCGGCGGCAGGCCCGCATCCAGCGCGGGATTGGCGGCCGAGAGGTTCAGCGCGATGGTCTCCACCGGCCCGCGGTGCTGCGCCAGCCAGGCGCCGTCCCGCTGCACGAAGATGTCCGCGATGTCGAGGCCCGCATCCTCCAGCACCGTGACCACGGGCGCCGAGTGGCCCGGGGTCGTCTCCAGCACCGGGGCGATGGTCTTGGGGAAGGCGGCGAGGCTGTCGTCGAAGATCGCGCGCCCGAAGATGGCGCCGCCGCCGGTGACCACCACGTCGCCCGCGCCGGTGGTGAAGATGTCGTCGTCGAAGCTCGCGATGCCGTTGCCCGCGACGATGCTGTCGGCGACCACGATCCCGTCGGACCCGGCCGAGAGGTCGAGGTGGATGCCGTGCCCGTCCCAGGCGTCGTTGAACGCGACGGTCGAGGACAGCAGCGCCAGCCGCGCGTCCCCGACCGCGGCGATGCCGCCGCCATTCGACGACGCGGTGTTCCCGGCCACGGTGGTGGAGATCAGCGTGGCGTCCCCCGCCACCCACAGCCCGCCGCCATCGCCGCTCGTCGGCACGGCGCCGCCGGTCGCGATGGCCTCGTTCCCCTCGATGGTCGAGCCGACGGAGAGCAGGCTCCCCCCCGCCTCCACCGCGCCGCCCGCGCCGAGGCCGCCGGTATTGTCCCGCACGGTGGAGCGCAGCAGGGTCAGCGCGCCGCCATCCTCGACCAGGAAGCCGCCGCCCGCCGCCGGGCCGTCCAGCGGGCCGAACAGGCTCAGGCGCGCGTCGCCGCCGCGGACCACGCTGTCGCGCAGCAGCACGTCGCCGCCCGCCGCCACCGTCAGCCCGCCCTTGAGGTCGAGCTGGATCAGCTCGGCCGTCCCGGTCGCGAAGACGCGCCCGTCGATGGTCACGTCGCCGATCCCGTCGCCATTCGCGTCGCCGTCGATCACGACGGGCCCGCCGCCCGCCGCCGCGCCCAGCGTCAGCGGCTGGCCCCAGAAGCGCACCTCGCCGCCGTTCTCGAACGTCTCGCCCGCGCCGCCGGCGAAGGTGATCGTCCCGCTCAGCGCGCCCGACTGCACCGCCGCCACGGCTTCGCGCAGCGAGGTCTCGCCATCCGTCGCGTCCACGATGTCGTTCGCGATGGTCACCACCAGCGACGCGGCCTCGAGCGGCCCGACGCCGGTCGAGGCCGCGCCGATATCGCCCGAGAGCGGATCGCGCAACCCGCCGGCGATGTCGGTGGGCAGCGGCTCGGCCTCGTCGCCGTCGCCGTCGAGGTCGAACGCGTCCGCCGGGGTGAAGCCGAGATCGGCGCCGCCGACGGCCGGGTTGGCGCCGGAATTCACCAGCGGCATGGTCAGCCGCAGCGCGACAGGGTCCAGGAAAACCCCCGGCCCGCCATCCGGGTCCGCCGTCCCCCAGACCGCGCGCCAGTCGAGGCCCGCATCCGCCAGCACCGTCGCGCCGGGGGTCAGGGCGCCGCCGAAATCATCCGCCTCGCCCAGCAGGTTGGCCCCGAGCAGCGAGACGGGAGAGGTCCCCGCCCAGTCGCGGATGTCGTCGCCGAGCGCGCCCGCGACGTTCCCCGCGACGATGGAATTGGCGATGCCGACGGCGCCGCCGCCGGTCGCCAGGATGCCGCCGCCGTCGATCGCCGCGCTGTTGCCGCCGACCGAAACATGGGCGAGATCGGCCAGCTGCCCGTTCCCGAACCACAGACCGCCGCCCAGGTCCGCCGCGTTGCCCTGGGCGATCACGTTGGTCAGGGTGCTGGCGCTCGTCGCCGCGCTGTCGAACCAGGCGCCGCCGCCCTCGGCCGCGCTGTTGTCCCACAGGGCCACGTCCACCAGGTCGGCGCGGCCGAAGCCGGACACCGCGATCCCGCCGCCGGACCCGGCGGTGTTGTTCGCCAGCGTCAGGTCGCGCAGCAGCGTCTGGCCGGTCGCGTTGATCCCGCCGCCGAGATCCCCGGCCGTGTTCGATTCGAACCACATCCCCTCGACGCTCGACGTGCCGCCGGCGAGCACGCCGCCGCCGGAATAGGTCGCGCTGTTGCCGGAGATGAGCGGCTGGAAGTCCGGCGACCAGTGCGACGCGAACAGGTCCGAGTGGAACAGCGACAGGCCCCCGCCCCAATCCGCCGTGTTGCCGGTGAAGCCGCCGCTGAAGTCCGTCTCGATGCTCGACAGCACCGCGTAGACGCCGCCGCCGGTCTCGGCGCTGTTGGCGTTGATGCTGGACTGGTCGAGCAGGAGCAGCGTCGACTGGATCAGCTCGGCGCCGCCGCCATAGAGGTCCGAGCTGTTGCCGTGGAGACGCGAGCCGTCGTGCATCAGGATGTCGGCGTCGTTGGCATAGAGGCCGCCGCCGTCGCTGAAGGCATGGTTGTTCCTGATCCGGGTCCCGTCGAGGTCAAGCGTGCCGCCGACAAGGTATAAGCCGCCGCCCGCATTCGCCTCGTTCCAGGTCAGCAACGCGTCGAAGAGGGTCGAATCCGCGCCCACGAGCGCCAGCGCGCCGCCCGCCTGGGCGGTGTTGCCGTCCAGCGCCCCGCCCGAGACCTCCAGCGTGCCGCCGTCCATGCGCACCGCGCCGCCCTCGGACCCGGCGTCGTTGTCGGAGGCGTAAACGTCCACGAGCGTCACCGCGCTGGCGCTGGCGTTGATCGCGCCGCCCCACTGGCTCGCCTCGTTGGCGCTGAGGGTGACGTTCTGCAGCGTCAGCTCGGCATTGAACGCGTTGATCGCGCCGCCGCTCGTCTCCGACCCGCCGGTCAGGCGGGCGTCGTGGATGTCGACCGTCGCGCCGTTGATGGTGAAGAACCGGTTCGCGCCGCCGCCGGTCAGGGTGACGGCCCCGGCGGCGTTGGCGCCGTAGATCTCGAGATCCTCGGTGATGCCGATCTGGCCGGAGACCGCCAGGTTCGAGACGCCGGAGTCGAAGAAGATGCGCGACGCGGTCCCGTCGGCCTCGGCCTGGGCGACGGCTTCGCGCAGCGACAGCAGGCCGTCGGCGGCGTTCACGATGTCGGCTTCGGTGGTGACGAAATAATCGGTCATGAATTTCAGCCTCTTTCCCGGGGGGCGTCGGGACGGGCGACGCCGCGCATCAATTCGCGGGTTAACAATTAGTGAATCGGTGCGGCGCTGTCATTTGGCAAATTCGGCGGGCGGGCGTGGTAGGCAAGTTTTTAACGCTTGATTGCGAAACAGGGACGGACGCGCCGCGGTTCGCCGGGGCGACGTCCCTGTTCGCCCTGTGTCGCCGCGGCGGCGGCCTGCGTCCGCCCCGGCCCGTTCCCCGCGCGGAGCGCCCTCGATCAAGTGACTGCGATGCTGTCCCACGAACATGACCTGCTGCTGGTCGCCGCCTCGCTCGCCATCTCGTTGATGGCGGGGTTCACCGGGCTGTCGCTGACCCGGGGGGCGGCCGAACTGTCCTATGAACGGCGCAGGCCGGTGCTGGCGATGGCCGCCGTGGTCATGGGGGGCGGCATCTGGTCGATGCACTTCGTGGCCATGCTGGGCGTGAAGCTCGAGGTGCAGCAGCACTACGACGCGCTCACCACCGCGGCCTCGGCGCTGCTGGCCATCGCGCTGACCTGGGTGGCGCTGCATACCGTGCATTTCGGGGCCCGCACGGCGCGCCGCCTCGTCGCCGGGGGGCTGTGGCTCGCGCTCGGGGTGGCGGCGATGCACTACCTGGGCATGGCGGGGATGCAGGTCGCGCGCCCGGTCTACACGCCCGCCGGGCTCGGCGTGGCGGCGGCCTCGGCCGCGGCGCTGTGCACCGGCGCGATCTGGCTGTGCTATGGCGGGCGCGGGCGGGTTCCGATGCCGCTCGGCGCCGTCGGCTTCGGGCTCGCGGTCTGCGCGGTCCATTTCATCGCCATGGCGGGCACGATGTTCGAACGCGGCCCGGACGCCGCCGGGGCGGGCATGCATCTCGACAACGAGGTGCTGGCCTTCGGGGTCACCCTGTTCGCCTTCGTCATCTCCGGCGCCTTCCTGGTGGTCGGGGTGAACGTCTCCGGCTCCGGGCAGCGTCGCCGGTCCCCGGGCGCGGCCGCGCTCGCCGCCGCGCCGGGGGTGGAGCTGTGGCTCGGCGACGGGGCCGAGGTGCAGGAAGCGCAGGAGGAGGCGCCTGCCGAGCCCGCGCCGCAGGCCCGCGCGCGGGCCCGGACGCAGGGCCGCTGAGGCCCAGGGCGCAGGGCCGCCGGGGCGAAGGGCCGCCGGGGCGAAGGGCCGTCGGGGCGCAGGGTCGCCGGGGCGAAGGGCCGCCGGGGCGAAGGGCCGCCGGGGCGAAGGGCCGCCGGGGCGAAGGGCCGTCGGGGCGCAGGGTCGCTGTGGTGCCGGGCCGCGCCCGTCCTCGCCCGGATCCCGCGCCTGACCGCCGCGGGCGAAATCATTCTGCACAGCGGTATTTGATATTGCGATTTTGAAACGTCGATGCGACAACACCCCCAAACCCATGGGGGGAGAGACTCGCCTGTCCGCCCCCCGCGCAGACCTTGAGGAGGAGGGGACGAGATGGCGATGGACGACGACAGCTTCCAGCAGGTGCTCGACACGGTTTCGCGCTTCGCGCGCGAGCGGCTGATCCCGGCCGAGGCGGAGGTCGAGGCGCTCGACGACATCCCCGCCGGCATCGTGCAGGAGATGCGCGACCTCGGCCTGTTCGGCCTGTCGATCCCCGAGGCCTACGGCGGCCTCGAGCTCAACGTGCTGCAGGAGAGCCAGGTGGTCGAGGCGCTGTGCTACGCCTCCATGTCCTTCCGCTCGATGATCGGCACCAATGTCGGCATCGGCGCCCAGGGCATCGTGATGGAGGGCACCGAGGCGCAGAAGCAGCAGTACCTGCCGGGCCTCGCCTCGGGCGAGCTGATCGCCTCCTTCGCGCTGACCGAGCCCGACAACGGCTCGGACGCCAGCCATATCCGCACCTCGGCGCGGCGCGATGGCGACGACTTCGTCATCAACGGCACCAAGCGCTACATCACCAACGCGGTGCGCGCGAACGTGTTCACCCTCTTCGCCCGCACCAACCCGGACGAGAAGGGCGCCTCGGGCGTCTCGGCGTTCCTGCTGCCCGCGGACACCCCCGGCATCCACATCGCGACGCCGGACAAGAAGATGGGCCAGAAGGGCACCAAGACCTCGGACGTGATCCTCGAGGACGTGCGCATCCCGGCCGAGTTCATCGTCGGCGGCCCGCAGAACGAGGGCCGCGGCTTCCGCACCGCGATGAAGGTGCTCGACCGCGGCCGCGTCCACGTCTCCTCCATGGCCGTCGGCACCGCCCAGCGGATGCTGGACGAGGCGCTGCACTACGCCATGGACCGCAAGCAGTTCGGCGTGCCGATCTGCGAGCACCAGCTGGTCCAGGCCCTGCTGGCCGACAGCCAGGCCGAGCTCGCCGCCGGCCGCGCCCTTGTGCGCGACGCCGCGCGCACCTACGACGCCAAGGGCGCCGCGGCGCTGGAAGCGTCCTGCGCCAAGTATTTCTGCACCGAGATGGCCGGCCGCGTCGCCGACCGCGCGGTGCAGGTGCATGGCGGCGCCGGCTACATGGCCGAATACGCGATCGAGCGGCTCTACCGCGATGCGCGCCTGCTGCGGATCTATGAAGGCACCAGCCAGATCCAGCAGATCATCATCGCCCGCAACATCGTGAAGGCCGCCGCCGCGGGGGCGTGAGCCCCCCGCGCGCGCGCCTGAAAGGGAGGAAAAGAGAGATGTTTGAAGACGTCGTGATCTGCGAGCCGGTCCGCACCCCGGTCGGCCGTTATGGCGGCCAGTTCCGGGACCTGCACGCCCATGAGCTGGGAACCGCCGTCGTGAAGGGGCTGATGGAGCGCACCGGCCTGCCGGGCGAGCGCGTCGACGACGTGATCTTCGCCCAGTGCTACCCGTCGATGGACGCGCCCGCGCTGGGCCGCGTCGTCGCGCTCGACGCCGGGCTGCCCATTTCCGTGGGCGGCTACCAGATCGACCGGCGCTGCGGCTCGGGCCTGCAGGCGGTGATCAACGCGGTGATGCAGGTCGCCTCCGGCGGCTCCTCGCTGGTGATCGCGGGCGGGGCCGAGTCCATGTCCAACGCGCCCTTCTTCACCACCAAGGGCCGCTGGGGGATCAAGGGTGCGGCGATGGTGTTCGACGACGCGCTGGCCAAGGGCCGCGTGACGGCGGGCGGCATGAATTACCCGGTGCCGGGCGGCATGCTCGAGACGGCCGAGAACCTGCGCCGCAGCCATTCCGTGCCGCGCGAGGAGCAGGACGCCTTCGCCGTGGAATCCCACCGCCGCGCCGTCGCCGCGCAGGAGGGCGGGCTGTTCGACGCCGAGATCATCCCGGTCACCGTCTCCTCCCGCAAGGGCGACACGACCTACACGAAGGATGAGCACCCGCGCCCCGAGGCGACGCTCGAGAGCATGGCCAAGCTGCGCCCGATCCGCCTCAAGCAGGACCCGGACGCGACGGTGACCGCGGGCAACGCCTCGGGCCAGAACGACGGCGCCTCGGCCTGCATCGTCACCACCCGCGCCATTGCGGAAGAACTTGGGCTGAAGGCTTACGGCACGCTGAAGAGCTGGGCCGTGGCGGGCGTCGGCCCCGAGGTGATGGGCATCGGCCCGGTGCCCTCGGTCAACAAGGCGCTGGACATCGCGGGGCTGTCGCTCAAGGACATCGACCTGATCGAGCTGAACGAGGCCTTCGCGGCGCAGGTCCTGGCCTGCACCCGCGACTGGGGTTTCGAGGCGGCGGATTTCGAGCGGATGAACGTCAACGGCTCGGGCATCTCGCTCGGCCACCCGGTCGGCGCCACCGGCGGGCGGATCCTCGCCGGCCTGATGCGCGAGATGGAGCGCCGCTCGGCCCGCTACGGCGTCGAGACGATGTGCATCGGCGGCGGACAGGGCCTCGCGGCGGTGTTCGAACGCGCCTGACCTTCGGGGCAGGGGATCTGGAAGGGGCCGCCCGGTTGGGCGGCCCTTTTCGCGTTCCGGGGGCGTGGACGGCGCGGCGCGTCCGGTGCAAGCTGCCCCCCGGGGGATGCACCTGCCCGAGGAGGCCGCCGCACATGTCCGACACCGCTCCTGCAAGCCCGGTCCTCGGCTGGATCGGCTTTTTCGCCGGCGCAGGCGCGCTGGTCCTTGCCATCGTCACGCTCGCGGCCGGGCCCTTCGCGCCGCAGCAGCCCGCGGGCGTGGGGCTGGGCGAGCTCGCCGCCGACATCGCCAAATCCGCCGCCCGCGCCGTCGCCGGGCGCCCGCAGCCCGAACCCGTCGCCCCCGTGCGCGACATCGACGACTGGCTGCGCGTCGCCGTCGGGGCGCTGTCGGGGCTGGCGGTGATCCTCGGGGCCGCCGCCCTCCTGCGCGGCGAGGCGATGCGCGCCGCCGCCCCTGCCATCGCGCTGGGGCTGCTGGCCGCCGGGTTCCAGCTCTTCACCTGGACGGTGATGATGGTGGTCGGGGCGCTGGTGCTGATGGCGCTGATCTACGCGCTGCGCGACGCGTTCGGGGACATTTTCGGCGGGCTGTTCGGGGGCTGAGCGGCCCCCCCCGCGCGCCGTCACTCCACCGGCGCGCCGAAACCCGCGATGGCGAGGCCGAGCGCCGCCAGCCCCCCGTACCACGCCGCCCGCCCGCGAAGGCCCTCGCCCCGCGCCCGGATCGCCGCGATCCCGGCCTGCAGCGCGTAATACCCCGCGAAGGCGCGCGAGGCGTAGCTGATGATCTGGTACACGTCCGCCGTCCAGGTCAGCAGCAGCCCCGCGCCGACCAGCACGCCGTAGGCTTGCCGCTGGCTCAGCCGCCCGCCCGTCAGCTCGGCCATCAACCCGCCCGAGCCGCTGGTGTCGGCGATGGCGGCGCTGAACTGCGCGCTCAGCGCCGCCAGCACCAGCAGCGGCGGCAGGATCGGGGCCACCACCTGCATCATGTCGATGATCGCCGTCTCGCTCAGCGCCTCCGGGTCGGTGTCGAAGGCATAGGTCAGCAGCACGATATAGGTGATGTAAATGGCGGCCGAGATCAGCTGCGCCAGCTTCATCGCCCGGATCCGCGTCGGCGCGTCATAGGCGGCCCCGAGGTATCGCACCGTCTCGAACCCCTGGACGGTGACGATCAGCCCGGCCATGAGCGTCGCGGCGCCCCAGCCCGTGACCTGCGCCGGGCGCGCCATCAGCGCCCCCTCCCGCGCCGCATCGCCGAAATACAGCGCCAGCCCCGCCACCAGCCCCGCGATGATGGCGAGCTTCAGGCCCACCGACACCTGCTCCAACCGCTCGAGCGCCGAGAACCCGCGCAGCCAGCCCGTCAGCAGGATCACCACGAACACCGCCGTGGTCAGCAGGTCGGCGTGGAACCCGTCGTTCAGCGGCGTGAGGCTGACGCCGAAGGCCCCGAAGAGATTGAGGTAATAGGCCACCGACACCACGAAGGCGAAGGCGAGGGCGGCCGAGGACGCGGCCTCGAGCCGCCGCGCCAGGGGCGGGTCCTCGGCCCCGCGGTCGAGGGCGGCGATGTTGAACCGCACCGCGCCGCCGAAGGCCCAGGCCAGCGCACACAGCCCCGCCATCGCCAGCGGCGCGAAGGCCCCGTAGCTGACGTCGAGGATCGGGCCGAGCACCAGGAACCCGCTGCCGATGATCGAGGCGAGCGGCGTGATCGTGGCCCGCCACAGCGTCGCCGTGGCCAGCCGCGGCCAGAGCAGCAGCCCGCCGGTCAGGACCATGGCGGCGAGGATCATCGCGTTGAGCATGGCGCGACATAGCCCCGGCGGGGGCGGGGCGGCAAGGGGCGATGGCGGGGCCCGCCTCGCCGCTCGCCGCGCCCCCTGCCGCAGCCCCCGCCGCCTCCCGCCGCGCGCCTCCCGGCGCCGTGTTCCGGGCGCCATTTTCCCGGCGCCTTGGGCAGGCAGCGTGCCCCCCGGTTCCGCGCCCGATGCGGCGCGCCACGACAACAAGGATGCCAGGTTTGAAACACGCCCTTTTCGCCGCCGCCCTCGGCGCGCTCGCCGCTTTCCCCCTCGCGGCCCACGCCCAGTCCGATCTCGACCGGCTCGAGACCGCGTCCGAGGCGATGGGCGACGCCGCGATCCGCATGATGGCGCGCGAGGTGGCCGCCAATGGCGGCGACCCGGCGCCGCTCCTCGCCGCCGCGCCGGACATGTCCTGGGACGCGCCGATGCGCGCCGCCGGGGCCTGCATGATCGAGGCCCACGAGGCCGAGATCGGCGCCGCGGGGGTCGAGGAGATGCTGGGCAAGATGGAGGGTTTCGTCGCCCGCATCGCCGCGCTCGACGCCGCGGGCGCGACGATCTCCGAGGTCGGGGAGCCCGACGTCTCGCCCACGGGCATGAGCATGGAGCGCTCGCAGCAGATCGCGATGGAATGCGGGATGGTCGAG
The DNA here is from genome assembly GCF_050586345.1 of Rhodovulum sp. DZ06. Lineage (NCBI taxonomy): Bacteria > Pseudomonadati > Pseudomonadota > Alphaproteobacteria > Rhodobacterales > Paracoccaceae > Rhodovulum > Rhodovulum sp. DZ06. Next base: position 31,103 of record NZ_JBOCEF010000028.1, on the reverse strand, counting down.
CAGCAGATGAAGCGGATGCAGGCCTCGGGCTTCGCCGCCGCGATGATGCGCGCCGCCCAGGGGGGCTGAAGACGCCTGCCGCCCCTCGTCGGAATGCACAAGGGCCGCCCCCGGGATCCCCGGGGGCGGCCCGTCCTGCGCCGGGGCGCGGGATCAGTCGTGCTTGAGCACGATCACGTTGCGCCGCGCGTTGCCCGCCATGGTGTCGGCGAAGGCCTCGTTGATCTCCTCGAGGCTCCAGCGCCGGGTGATCAGCTCGTCCAGCTTCAGGCGGCCCTGGGCGTAGAGGTCCACCATCCACGGGATGTCGCGCTTGACGATCACGTCGCCCATGCTCGAGCCCACCAGCCCCTGGCCCGCGGCGGCCATCAGCAGCGGCGAGTACGTGGCGTTGGAGCCGAAATGCGGCATCCCCACCATCACCACCTTGCCGCCATTGGCGAGGTAGCGGGGCGCCATGTCATAGACCTTCGCCACGCCCACCGTCACCAGCACCACGTCCGCGCCGCGGCCGCCGAGGATCTTCTTCACCTCGACCCAGGGCTTGCCGTCGGCGAGGATCGCGTCGGTGGCGCCGAACTCCTTCGCGCCCTCCAGCTTCGCCGCGTTGGCGTCGACGGCGATGATCCGCCGCGCGCCCGCGATCCGCGCGCCCTGGATGGCGTTGAGGCCGACGCCCCCGGCGCCGATCACCACCACGTCCTGCCCGGCGCGGATCTGCGCCGTGTTCACCGCCGCGCCCACGCCGGTGATGACCCCGCAGGCCACCAGCGCCGCGGCGTCCTTCGGCATGTCGGACGGGATCTTCGCGATCTGGGTCTGGTCCACCACCACCTTCTCGGCGAAGGCGCCGGTGAAGACGCCCTGCCAGATCGGCTCGCCCTCGGGGGACGCGATGGGCCCCGCGGCCGGATCGCCCGGATCCTCGCAACTGCTCGGGCGCCCGTTCCCGCAGCTGGGGCAGGCGCCGCAGGCGCGGATCACCGTGACCACCGCCGCGTCGCCGACCGCGAAGCCCTTCACGCCCTCGCCCACCGCGGTGACGGCGCCCGCCGCCTCGTGGCCATAGACCGCGGGGAGCGAGCCGCCGAAGCCGCCCTGCCACAGCGAGATGTCGGAATGGCAGATTGCGACGGCGTCGACGCGGATCTCCACCTCGCCGAAGGAGGGGGCGCGCAGCTCCACCTCCTCGATGGTCATGGGCTGTCCGTGTTCGCGGCAGATCGCGGCTTTGATGCGGGCCATGGGTCGGGTCCTTTCGGGCGGTATGCGGCGCGCGCCGCCCGGCCCTTCGCGCGGAAGGGCGGGGTCAGGCGGCGCGGGGCCGCGAGCGTTTGAAGGCGCCTTGCGCGGTGGCGACGAGGCGCCCCTCGGAATCCTCGATCCGCGCGTCGACATGGAAGATGGAGCGGCCGCCGCCCACCACCTGGCCGAAGCCGAGCAGGGGGCCGCGCCGGGCGGGGGCGACGAAGCCGGTGGTCAGCGACAGGGTCACGCAGGCGCGCGGGGCGCCGAGGTCCGGGGTGTAGACGCCCGACATGCCGCTGGTGAAGTCGAGAAAGCTGCACAGCACGCCGCCATGCACGATCCCGGCGGTGTTCAGGTGCCGCTCCTGCACCATGAAGCGGGTGCGCGCATGGCCGTCCTCGCCCCAGGAGATCAGCTCGAACCCCATCTCGGCGTTGAAGCCCGAGAGGGTGTGGCGGGCGGGGATGGCGGGGGCCGACAGGGCGTCGGCGAGGGGCGCGCCGGTCATGCGCCGCCCCCGTAGCGCGCCCGCAGCGCCTGCTTGTCGACCTTGTTGACCTTGGTCAGCGGCAGCGGCTCGGCGGTGAAACTCACGAGGCTGGGCGCCTTGTAATGCGCCAGCCGCTCGCGGCAGAAGGCGATCAGCGCGGCGGGGTCCTCCTCCGCGCCCTCGACCAGCTGCACCACGGCGTGGACCCGCTCGCCCCATTTCGGATCGGGGCTGCCGATCACCGCCGCGGCGCGCACGTCGGGATGGTGGGCCAGCACGGTCTCCACCTCGATCGGGTAGACGTTCTCGCCGCCGGTGATGATCATGTCCTTGATCCGGCCCGACAGGAACACGTAGCCGTCCGCGTCCACGTAGCCCGCGTCGCCGGTGTAGTACCAGCCGTCGACCAGCGCGGCGGCCGTCGCCTCGGGGCGCTCCCAGTAGCCGAGCATGATGTTGGCGCCGCGCACGGCGAGCTCGCCGACCTCGCCCACGGGCAGATCGCGCCGGTCCTCGTCCACGATCTTCAGGTCCACGAAGGGCGCGGTGCGGCCGATGGAGCGCAGCAGCGGGCTGTCGGGGTCCTCGTGATCCTCGGGGTTGAGGAAGGTGACGATGGGCGAGGCCTCGGTCATCCCGAAGGCCTGGGCGAAGCGCACGCCGGGGAAGGCCTCCATGGCGCGGGAGAGCAGGTCCGGCGGCATCGGCGCCGCGCCATAGGTGATCAGGCGCAGCGACGACAGGTCGTGGCGGTCGAACTCGGGGTGGTCGAGCATCATCGCCAGCATGGTCGGCACGAACTGGGCGATGGCGACGCGGTGGGTCTCGATGCGGCCGAGCAGGTCGCCGATGTCGAATCTCGGGGCCAGCGCCAGGTGCGTGCCCATCATCGCCGCGCCGTAGACCCGGGCCCCGGCGGCGGAATGGAACATCGGGCCGGTGATGGAATAGGCCTCGTTCGGGCGCATGTCCCAGTTGGCGAGGATGCCCATCTGGTTGGCGAAGATGTTGGTGTGGGACAGCATCACCCCCTTGGGGGCGCCGGTGGTCCCGCCGGTGTAGAACATCACCAGCATGTCCTCGCCGCCCCCGGCCATGTCGCCGGTCAGCGTGCCCGGGTCGGCGGCGGTGAGGGCGTCCTCGTAGGCCTCCATCCCCTCCCGCGCGGGGCCTTCGACCAGCACCGCGTGGATCGAGGGGCAGTGCGGCAGCACCGCCGCCAGCGTGTCGGCATGGGCGGCGTCCACGACGATGGCGCAGGGGCGGTGGTCGTTCAGCGTCTCGATCATCTCGGCGGCCGAGAGGCGGAAGTTCAGCGGGGCCGCGGCGGCGCCGAGCAGGGGGGCGGCGAACAGCGTCTCCATCCCCATGCGCCCGTTGAAGCCGAGCCAGGCGATCCGGTCGCCGCGCTTCGCCCCGCGCGCCAGCAGCGCGGCGGCGAGGCGGCGCGCGCGGGCGTCGAGCGCGGACCAGCTCTGGGTTCCCGCCGCGCAGCTGATCGCGGGCGCGTCGGGCCAGGTCCTTGCGGCCCGGGCCAGCAGGTCGGTGATGCGGAACATGGTTCTCCCCCCTCGGGCATGCGCGGCGGACGCTTGGGCGTCTCTTTCACGCGGCTGGCGCAGCCCCCGCGGCACGGGCGCGATGATAGGCGCGCGCCGCCGGGGGTGCAATTGAAAATGACGCTTTAGTTTCGCACAGCGATATCTGCGGGCCGCATGCGAAACCCCTGGACGTGACGACGCCCCGGCGGCCTGCGGGGCCGTCGGGGCGTCATGGGCGGGACCGGGCGCGGCGCGGACGCCGCGCGGCTCAGCGATAGTCGAAGCGCAGCGGCTTCTTGTTGGTGAACCGCTCCACCGCCTCGCCGTTGTAGCGGCTCGAGAGGCAGATCGACTGCGCCTGCTGCTCCAGCGCCAGCAGCGTCTCGGCGTCGGTCTCCAGCGCCTGGCCGCTGATCCGCTTGGTCAGCTCGAACGCCGCCGGGTTGCCCTCGGTCATCATCCGGGCCGAGGCCCAGGCGCGGTCCATCAGATCTTCGGGGGCGACGACCTCCATCACCAGGCCGATGCGCTGCGCTTCCTCTGCGGTGACGGTGCGGCCGGTGTAGAACATCTCCTTCGCCCGCTGCGCGCCGACGGCGCGGGGGAGGGAGTAGAACAGGCCCCCGTCGGGCACGAGGCCGACCCGGCAGAACGAGGCGTTGAAGGCCGCGCGGTCGGTGGCGATGATGAAATCGGCGACCAGCGCGATGCCGAGGCCGGCGCCGTAGGCGGGTCCGTCCACGGCGGCGATCACCGGCACGGGCAGGCCGCGCAGGGCGCGCACCCAGCCATGCATGTGGCGCAGGCGGCCGAGGTAATCCTCGGCCCCGTCATAGGTCCCGGCCTCGCGCTCGGCGTTCATGGCCTTGAGGTCGCCCCCGGCGCAGAACACGCCGTCCGAGCCGGCGATGATCACCGCGCGCAGCGAGGCGTCGTCGGTCAGCTCCCGCGCCGCGGCGGCCAGCGCGTCCTTCAGGGCCTGGTTCAGCGGGTTGCGCTTTTTCGGGTTGGTCATCTCGAGCAGCGCGATGCCGCCCTCTCGGGTGATGCGCAGCGCCTGCGGGGCGTCGTCGGTCATCTCGGCCTTCCTCCCATCCGGTCGTGATGCTGGGGGGCGGTCGGGGCCGCCATCCCTGCCTGTCATTGCGGGCCAGAATTAGTTATCTTGCTAATAGTGAGCAAGCGAATTAATTTTGGGTCCCCGCCGATCCCGGCGGCAAGGCCCGAGGGAGCGCGCCGCATGGCCCCGACGATCGCCCGGACAGACGCCGCCGACAGGCCCCAGGACGCGCCCGGGACGGGGGCCGCGCCCGGGCCCGGCGACGCGCGCCGCGCCCCCGCCGATCCCGCCGCCGATCCGGCGCGCGACGGGCCGCTGTTCCAGGACATCGCCCGGTTCCGCGGGATCCTGTTCGACCGCCTGCTGCGCCCGCACGACGTCACCATGGCGCAAGGCTGGGCGCTTCTCCACCTCTCACAGGCCGAGCGGGCGGAAAAAACGGAAGACCGTTCCGAAACCGCCCCCAACCCCAACCCCGCCCCCGCCGCCGCCGCCGCCGCCCGGCGGGGCATGAGCCAGTCGGACCTCGCCCGGCGGCTCGAGATCGGCGTGGTCGCGACCTCCAAGCTGATCGACCGGCTCGAGTCGCGCGGGCTGGTGGAGCGGCGGGTGGACCCGGGCGACCGGCGTTCCAACCGCGTCCACGCGACCCCGGCCGGGCGGGCGCTGCTGCGCGCGATGGCCGAGGTGCAGGCCGAGGTCGACGCCCTCGCCGCCGCCGGCATCGACCCGGCGGAGCTGGAGACCGCGCTGCGGGTCCTCGCGGCCATGCGCGGCAACCTGCGCGCCGCCATCGCGCGGGGCTGAGCGCGTCCGCGCCCGCGCCCTCCCCTCCCGACCGAGCCCGGAGATCCCATGCCGCTTCCCGCCGCCTTCGCGCGCCTGCGCCTGCCGCTGATCGGCGCGCCGATGTTGATCGTCTCGGGGCCCGAGCTGGTGATCGCCCAGTGCAAGGCGGGGATCGTCGGCGCCTTCCCGGCCCTCAACGCGCGCGAGAAGGACGGCCAGTCGCTGGACGCCTGGCTGGCGCGGATCGAGGAGGAACTCGACCGTCACAACCAGGCGAACCCCGACCGCCCCGCCGCGCCCTACGCGGTCAACCACATCGTCCACAAATCCAATGCGCGGCTGGAGCGGGACCTCGAGATCTGCGAGCGGCGCAGGGTCCCGGTCTGGATCACCTCGCTCGGCGCCCGCCCCGAGGTGAACGCCGCCGCCCATGCCTGCGGCGGCCTCGCGCTGCATGACGTCGCCAGCGACCTGCATGCCCGCAAGGCCGTCGAGCGCGGGGCCGACGGGCTGATCGCCCTCGCCGCCGGGGCCGGTGGGCATGGCGGCACCCGCGCGCCCTTCGCCATGGTGCAGGAGATCCGGGCCTGGTTCGACGGGCCGCTGTTCCTCGCCGGGGCGATCGGGACCGGGGATGCGCTGCTCGCCGCCCTCGCGATGGGGGCGGACGGGGGCTATGCCGGCTCGGCCTTCATCGCGGCCGAGGAGGCGAACGCCGATCCGCGCTACAAGCGCATGGTGGTCGAGGGCGCGGCGAAGGACATCCTGTGGACCGGCCATTTCGCCGGGGTCCCCGCCAATTACCTGCGCCCCGCCATCGCGGCGGCGGGGCTCGACCCCGACGCGCTCGGGCCGGGGCAGGGCGTGACCAGCTTCGCCGAGGACCGCGAGGCGGATCGCCCGAAGGCCTGGAAGGACATCTGGAGCGCCGGGCACGGCATCGGCGCCACCCGCGCCATCACCCCGGCGGCCGAGACCGTGGCGCGGCTGGAGGCCGAGTTCGCCGCCGCCCGCGCCCGCCTCTCGGCGCAGCTCGCGGCCCTTTCGGCGGACTGAAGCCCCCCACCGCGCAACACGGGCGAAACGAAATGCGCCGGACAGGGCGGCCCCCCTGTCCGGCGCTGGTTGTGAAGGCCCGCGGTCAGGTCCCCCGCGGGCCTTGCCGTCACGACGCCGGGCGGAGGAATATTGCCCGCGCCATGACCCATGCGCCCCCGCCGCGCGGGGGCCGCATCCCTGTTCCGAGGGGGCGCGCCCGCTCAGAGGCGGTCCTTGAGCAGCGCCTTCTGGATCTTGCCCGTCGGGCCGATCGGCATGGCCTCGAGCACGATCACCTCGGAGGGCACCTTGTAGGCGGTCAGCGACTCGCGCGCGAACGCGATCACCGCCGCCGGGTCCACCTTGCGGCCCGGGGCGGCGGTGACGAAGCCCACCACTTCTTCATTCCCCGGCACGGCGCGGCCCAGCACGGCGGCCTCCTGCACGTCGTCATGGGCGCTCAGCGCCGCCTCCACATCCGCCGGGTAGACGTTGAAGCCCGAGCGGATGATGACCTCTTTCTTCCGCCCGACGATGGCCAGCATCCCGTCCGGGCGGATCTCGCCAAGGTCCCCGGTGGCCAGCCAGCCGCCCGGCATCAGCACCTTGGCCGTCTCCTCGGGCGCCTTGTAATAGCCCTGCATGCAGAAGGGGCCCTTCGCCCAGATCTCGCCGCTCTCGCCCGCGGGGACGTCGCGGCCCTCGTCGTCCACGATGCGGATCTCGACCCCGGGCGAGGGCAGGCCGACCACGTTGCTCGCCGCCTCCATGCCCATGGGCACGCGGGTGACGGGCACGAACTCGGTGGCGCCGTAGCCGTTCGAGAGGGTGACGCCGATCACCTCCTTCACCTTCGCCTTCAGCGCGGGGTCGAGGCTCGCGCCCCCGCTCCCGGCCGCGCGCAGCTTCGCGCCGGACATGTCGAGGCCCGCGGCCTCGATATGCTCCAGCATCCGGGTGTAGAGCTGCGGAACCGCGACCATCATCGTCACCTCGCCCGCCGCGACCTGCTCCACGAGATGCGCGACCGAGAACCGGGGCGCCACGTGCAGCCGCGCGCCGGCGGCGAAGGCCGACAGGACGTTGGAGGAGAGCCCGATGGAATGCGCGATGGGCGAGACGAGGTAGATCGAATCCGCCGTCGAAAGCTCGCGGTTGATGACCTGCGCCTCGGCCTGCGCGAGCAGCGTCGCGTTGGACAGCATCACCCCCTTGGGCGTGCCGGTGGTGCCCGAGGTGAACATGATCAGGCCGAGATGCGACTCGGCCTCGGTCAGCGGCGCGACATCGGCGGCGGGCAGGGCGTGGATCTCGCCGATGGAGGCGTCGGCATAGAGGGGGGCTGCGCCGAATTCGGCGGCCAGCGCCTGCGCCGCGCCGCCGCCATCCACCAGCGGGAAGGCGATGAGGCGCGGCTGCGCGAAATCGGCGATGGCCTGGATCTCGGAGGCCTTCATCCGCGCGTTCAGGATCGACACGCAGGCGTCGAGCCGGTTGGCCGCGGTGACCAGGGTGATGGCCGAGGCCGAGTTCTCGGCCGCCAGCAGGATGCGGTCGCGCGGGCGCAGCCCGGCGGCGGTCAGCGCCGCGGCGACGGCGTCGACCTCGCGCTCCAGCTCGGCCCAGGTCAGGCGGCGCGCGCCTTCCTCGATGGCGATGGCGTCGGGCCGCTCGGCCGCCCAGCGGGCGACGAGTTCATGGAACCGCGCATGGCGGTCCGCAAGCCGGGCGGCGGGCCGGGCGGCGGGGGCGTCGGAAGCGGCGGCGGGGGCGATGTCGGCGGCGTTCATGGATGGTCCTCCCTCGATCCATGGTCCATGGAAATCGCCGATCGGGGAAGCGGAATCAACCCCGTAAGTTTCGCACAGTGGTATTTACCATTGTTTTTTTGAAATAGTGGCGCCACAAACAGCCTGGATGCGATCCATGGGAGGACCAAAGGCATGAGCAAGACCGGAACCCTCGGCGCCGCCGTGATCGGCGCCATCGGCGCCATCGTCGCGACGGGCGCCGCGCAGGCCCAGAGCGTGTCCTACGGCACGTTCATGCCGCAGAATCACCCGATCAACACCGAGGCCGTGACCCCGTTCTTCGAGCGCATCACCGCGGCCACCGGCGGCGCGGTCACGCTCGACCTGCAGCCCGGCTCGGTCGTCACCGGCACCAAGACCACGCTCGAGGGCATCTCCTCGGACCTCGTCTCGGCGGGCTACGTCGTCGACGTCTACATCCCGTCCTCGCTGCCGCACTCGGTGATGATCACCAATCTCGGCATGCTCGGCGCCTCGCCGCTCGCCGGCACCGCGGCGGTGACCGAGCTGCAGCTGCTGAACTGCCCGGGCTGCGCCGAGGAGATGGCCTCCTACGACGCCAAGACCTTCGTCGTGCAGCGCATCACCGACTACATCCTCTACTGCCGCGAGGGCATCGAGACCTCCGAGGACCTCGTCGGCAAGAACATCAAGGTCAGCTCCAACTGGTCGCTGATCGTCGAGAAGCTCGGCGCCAACCCGGTCAACGTGCAGGCCTCGGAGATGTACGAGGCGTTCCAGCGCGGCCTGATCGACTGCGCCGTCGCCCCCGAGGTGTGGCTCGACGTCCGCTCGCTCTGGGATACCGCCAAGGTGGTGTTCGAGCTGCCGCTCGGCGCCTTCCAGGGCGGCCACCTGATGGCGATGAACGCCTACCTGTGGGAAGACTTCGACCAGGCCGCCAAGGACGCCTTCATCGCCAACATGCCCTCGCTGATCACCGAGGTGACCGAGGCGTATCTCGGCGGCGACCGCAAGGCCCGCGCGGGCGCCGAGGCGAACGGCGTGAAGTACATCCCGGCCGACGACAAGTTCAAGGCGGTGCTGGCCGAGGCGCGCGCCGAGGTCGAGGCGCTGGCGATCAAGCGCGGCCAGGACGCCGGCGTCGCCGACGCCGAGGCCACCGCCGCGAAGTTCAAGGCCCTGATCGCCAAGTGGGAGGCCATCGAGGCCGAGGCGGGCGGCGACATGGACGCGTTCGAGGCGCGCCTGAAGGCCGAGATCTACGACAAGATCGACTACTGATCGCCATCTGAACCGCGCACGGCCCCGCAGCGGCGGGGCCGCGCGCCGCAAGGGCCGCGCGCATGCCGCGCCCGCGGCCGACACGGAAGGGGGAGGCCTTCGCCATGTTCAGCCTGTTCGAGAAGGGCGTGACGCTCGCCGCAAAGGCGTCGTTCCTGGTCGGCGCCGTCGCCATGGTGCTGATGATGCTGCATATCGGCGGCGACGTGATCGCGCGCACGCTGTTCAGCACGCCGCTGCCCGGCACGCTGGAGATCACGGCCGAGTGGTACATGATCGCCATCGTCTACATGCCGCTGGGCCTGATCCAGCTGCGCGATTCCAACATCGCCGTGGACCTGTTCACGCAAGGTCTGTCGGACAAGGTCCAGCACTGGCTGCGGGCGCTGACCAGCGTCGGCGCGCTCGCCTTCGTCTATTGCTGGGCCGTCGCCTCGTATGACCTGGCCGAGAAGAAGACCAAGCGCGGCGCCTTCATCGACAGCGGGTTGATGGAGATCCCGACCTGGCCGGTCTACTGGGCCTGCTTCGTCGCCGTGCTGCTGCTGGGCCTCGCCACCGTGGTGGTGCTGATCCGCGCGGTCCTCGATGCGCGCGCCGCCGATGACGGCGAGCACCCGGCCCATCACGACACCCCCTCGGGCGGCGTCTGAGCGCCCGGCGCGCGCCCCCGCCGCAAGGGGGAGGCGCGCCGCTCCGCCGACCTTTTCCTGAATTTCCAGCTACGGGCCACGCGCACATCATGGAACCGGCTACCGTCTTCATCTTCGCCCTGCTGCTGCTCTTCGTGCTGCTGGCGCTGCGCATGCCGATCGCGATCGCGCTCGCCATCGTGTCGGCCGGGGGGATCTTCTTCATCCGCGGGCCGCGCGCGGCGATGTCGATGCTGGGGTCCGAGACCCACAGCTTCGCCGCCCACTGGACGCTGAGCGCGATCCCGATGTTCCTGCTGATGGGCGCCTTCGCCTTCCATGGCGGGCTGACCACGTCCCTGTTCAAGGCCGGGCGGATATGGCTGTCGCGGCTGCCCGGCGGCCTTGCGGTCGCGACCAACGTGGCCACCGCGATGTTCGCCGCCTCCTCCGGCTCCTCGCTCGCCACCTCGGCGGCGATGACGCGGCTGGCGGCGCCCGAGATGCTCAAGGCGGGCTACGCGCCCTCGCTGGCGACGTCCGTGATCGCCTGCGCCGGCACCATCGGCGCGCTGATCCCGCCCTCGATCCTCTTCGTCGTCTACGCCTGGTACGCGCAGGAACATGTCGGCAAGCTGCTGATGGCGGGCCTGCTGCCGGGCATCCTGACGGCGGTGATCTACTCGCTGCTCATCATCCTGCGCTGCAAGTTCAACCCGTCGCTGGCGCCGGCCGTGGACGACCACTTCTCCTGGCGCGACCGGTTCTCGGTGCTGAAAGAGATCTGGCCGATCCCGTTCCTGATCGTGGTGGTCATGGGCTCGATCTATGGCGGCGTCGCCACGGCGACCGAGGCCGCGGCCCTCGGCTCCGTCGCCACCCTCGCGCTGGTGATCGCGCGCGGCGATTTCTCCTTCTCCTTCTTCCGCGGCTCGGTCGCGGACGCGCTCTCCTCCTCGGCCTCGATCTTCTTCGTGGCGCTGGCGGCGGCGCTGTTCTCGAAGCTGCTGGCGCTCTCGGGCATCCCGCCCATCGTCGGCGACTTCATCGAGCGCAGCCAGATGTCCGAGCTGCAGCTGATCCTGGTGGTCGTGGTCCTGTACCTGCTGCTGGGCTTGTTCCTCGACCCGATCGGCATCCTGCTGATCACCCTTCCGATCCTGCTTCCGGCGTTCGAGACGCTCGACATGAACCTGATCTGGATGGGCGTGATCATCGTGAAGATGATCGAGATCGGCCTGCTCACGCCCCCGGTCGGCCTCAACGTCTTCGTGGTGAAAAGCGTCGTGGGCGACCAGGTGGAGCTGCGCGACATCTTCCGCGGAGTCATGTGGTTCCTGCTGGCCGAGATCGTTATCATGGCCCTCATCATCGCGTTCCCGCAGATCAGCCTCGTTCTGCCGAACATGATGGACTGAGCGTAGAGCAGGCGATCCCCCGGCTAAGGGGGGCGGACAGGAGAACCACATGGCGCAGGCCCCCGAACGCAGGCACGACGCGACGACGCACCCGTCCGGGCCGTCGCGCATCTTCGCCGCCCGCTCGCTCGAGAGCCTCGAGGCCGAGTATGGCGAGGACCGCAAGTTCATCTGGTCGGTGGCCCGCGCCATGCAGCTTCTGCAGGCCTTCCGGCTGCGCGACGGGGCGATGGGCAACAACGAGCTGTCGGAGAGCACCGGCATCGCCAAGGCCACGGTCACCCGCCTGACGCACACGCTGACGGAACTGGGCTACCTGAAGCGCGACGGGTCGCGCAAATACTACCCGTCGCCGACCCTGCTGACGCTGGGCTACACGGTCCTCGGCAAGCTGCGCGTGCGCCAGATGGCCCAGAGCGGGATGCAGGAGATCGCCAACGCCTCCAACGCCTCGGTCGCGCTGTCCTGGCCCGAGGAAGACACCATGGTCTACGTCGCCGCCAGCGCGGCGGCGGGGGCGGACGGGCTGCTGCTCGATGTCGGCTCGCGCGTCTCCATGGCCAACACCGCCGTCGGGCGCGCCTATCTCGCCTGTCTTTCGGACGAGGAGATCGAGGCGAAGTTCAAGCGTTGGGAGGTCCTCTACGGCGCCGCCTGGCCCGAGCTGCGCGAGCGGGTGCTGCGCTCGATCGAGGAGGTCCGCACCCGCGGTTTCTGCGTCGTGGACCGCGAATGGCGCAACAACGTGCGCGCGGCGGCGACGCCGATCTACGACGCCGACCACCAGACCTACATGTCGATGAACTGCGGCGGCCCGGCCTTCGTGCTGGACGAGGCGAAGCTGGTCGAGGAATGCGGGCCGCGGCTCGTGCATCTCGCGGCCAAGCTCGGCTGGCGGTCCCCGTGGTGAGGGCCGCGCGCGGCTGACCGGCCGCGCCGAAGGCATCCCGGCCCCCGGCATCCCGGGCGGCCCACGCACAGACACAAGGCGCCGGGCGCAGCCCGGGGGCGTCCGCGCGCCCCCGGGACCGGCCGCGCCATGCCGAATGTCCGGCGTCCCCCGATGGGAGGGGGGCGCCGCGCAAGACCGCCGCGCCGGGCCCCCTCGCCCGCCCGCGGCAAGGGAGGAGACCCGAGATGGACGCCGCCGCAGAGCTTCACCAGACCGCCACCGACGCCGCCCTCGCCCTGCGAGCGCTGCGCCGCTACCCGGACCGCATCGCCTTTCGCTGGGATGGCGGCGAGATGACCTATGCCGAGACCGAGGCCCTGATCGCGGGGCTGCAGGTGGAGCTGAAGGCCCTCGGCGTCGGTCCCGAGCAGGCGGTGGCGATCCTGTCCTCGAACCGGGTCGAGGCCTGGTGCACCGTGGTCGCCACCCAGGCCCTCGGCGGCGCGGTCAGCAACCTGCACCCCATGGCCTCGGCCGAGGTGCACGAGGCGCAGATCCGGGAGCTGTCGCCCGTCGTCGTCGTCGCCGACGATGAAAGCCATGCCGAGACCGCCGCGGCGCTGGCGAAGGCGCTGCCGGACCCGGCGCACCTGCTGCTGGGCGGCGGCGAGACCTCGCTGACCGCCCGCGCGCGCCGCCACGCGGACGCGCAGGTGGTGAATGTCGGAACGCCCGAGATGACCGCGACGCTCAACTTCACCGGCGGCGCCACGGGGCGGCCCAAGAAGGTGGTGCGCACCCAGGGCGGCGTCGCGGCGATGACCCTGTCGGTGCTGGCGGATTACGACCTGCCGAAGGCGCCCCGGTTCCTCGCCGTCGCGCCGATCAGCCACGTGGGCGGCACCAAGATCGTCCCGACCCTGCTGCGCGGCGGCATGGTGCGCATGGTCCGCGGCTTCGACCCCGCCCGGGTGCTGGAGCTGATCGAGGCGGAGCGGATCTCGGTCGCGCTGCTGGCGCCGACGATGATCTACGCGCTCCTGGACCACCCCGACGTCAAGACCCGCGACACCTCCTCGCTCGAGCTGCTGCTCTACGGCGCGGCGCCCATGTCGCCGCTGCGCCTGAAGCAGGGGCTCGACACCTTCGGGCCGGTCTTCGCGCAGTTCTACGGCCAGACCGAGTGCTACCCGATCACCTTCCTGCCGCCCGAGGATCACGACCCGGAGCGCCCGGAGCTGCTGATGTCCTGCGGCCGCCCCGTCTCCCAGGCGCAGGTGAAGCTGCTGGACCCCGAGGGGCGGGAGGTCGCGCAGGGCGAGCCCGGAGAGATCTGCGTGCGCGCGCCCTCGGCCATGACCGGCTATCGCGACCGGCATGACGAGAACCTGGTGGCGCTGGAAGGGGGCTGGCTGCACACCGGCGACATCGCCGTCGCGGATGCCGAGGGGCGGCTCTATATCGTCGACCGCAAGAAGGACATGATCGTCTCGGGCGGCTTCAACATCTACCCGAAGGAGGTCGAGGACGTGCTCTACGCCGAGGAATCGGTGGCCATGTGCGCCGTCATCGGCGTCCCGCATGACAAGTGGGGCGAGGCGGTCATGGCCTATGTCGTCCCCCGCGCCGGCGCCACGATCACGGCCGAGCAGGTCACCGCGCTGGTGAAGGAGCACAAGGGCGCGATCCAGGCCCCGAAGGCGGTGGAGATCGTCCCCGACCTGCCGCTCACCCCGCTGGGCAAGATCGACAAGGTCGCCCTGCGCAAGCCCCACTGGGAAGGGCGCGAGCGCGCCGTGGGCTGATCCGGGGCAGGGGGAAGCGGCCCCCCCTTCAAACGAAAAACGCCGCCGGGGACGACCCCGGCGGCGTTTTCATGCGGCGGGCGCGCGGGTCAGACCCGCTCGATGATCGCCGCCGTGCCCATGCCGCCCGCAACGCAGAGCGTGATCAGGCCGACCGACTTGTCCTGCCGCTCCAGCTCGTCCAGCACCGTGCCCAGCAGCATCGCGCCGGTGGCCCCGAGGGGGTGGCCGAGCGCGATGGCGCCGCCGTTCACGTTGACCTTGGAATGGTCGAGCCCCAGCTCCTCCATCGCGAACATCACCACCGAGGCGAAGGCCTCGTTGATCTCGAACAGGTCGATGTCATTGATGGTCATGCCCGCGCGCTTCAGCGCCAGCTCGGTCGCCGGGACCGGGCCGGTCAGCATGATCGACGGCTCGGAGCCGATATTGGCCCAGGAGCGCAGCTTCGCCCGGGGCTTCTTGCCGAGCTTGGCCTCCGCCGAGGCGTCGCCCATCAGCACCGCCGCGGCGCCGTCCACGATGCCGGACGAATTGCCCGCGGTGTGGACATGGGTGACCTTCTCAAGCTCCGGATAGCGCAGCTTGATGCGCGCATCGAACGCCGCCTTGCCCGCCGCCTCGAAGGCCGGTTTCAGCTTGCTTAAGCTTTCCACCGTGGCGCCGGGGCGCATGTGCTCGTCCCGCTCGCACTCCACCAGCCCGGCGGAATTCTTCACCGGCACGATGGATTTCGCGAAGCGCCCGCCCTGCACGGCCGCCGCGGCGCGCGCCTGGCTCTCGGCCGCATAGGCGTCCACGTCCGTCCGGCTGAACCCGTATTGCGTGGCGAGCACGTCCGCGCCGATGCCCTGGGGGACGTAGTGGGAGGCGATGGTCTCGCGCGGGTCCGAGGCCCAGGCCCCGCGATCCGCGCCCATCGGCACGCGCGACATGCTCTCGACCCCGCCGCCCACGGCGATGTCGCACATGCCCGCGCCGATCTGGCCCGCGGCCTGGCCCACGGCGTCGAGGCCCGAGCCGCAGAAGCGGTTGATCTGCACCGCGGGCACCTCGATCGGCCAGCCCGCCGCCAGCACCGAGGCGCGGGCGATGTCGCCGCCCTGTTCGCCCACGGGAACCACGCAGCCCATGACCACGTCGCCCACCAGCGCGCCCGACAGATCGTTCCGCTCGGACAGCGCGCGCAGCGGCGTCGCGCCAAGCTGGATCGGGCTGATCGCCGCCGCGCCGCCATTGCGTTTGCCGCGGGGCGTGCGCACCGCGTCGTAGATATAGACTTCAGACATGGAATCCTCCTCTGAGTGAAAATTAAATTTCACTGAGCGGTATTGCAATCGCCAATTTGCCTCGGTAGAGACCTATCAAGCACCAAGGGAGGAGCCGCATCATGTCGCAAGCAATCCGTGTCGAGAAAGCCGCCGACGGCATCGCCACCGTCACCTGGGATGCGGCGGACGCCTCGGTCAACGTGCTCTCGGGCGCGGCGAAGGCCGAGTTCATCGCGGCGATGGACGCGCTGATCGCGGATGAGGCCGTGCGCGGCGTGATCCTCGCCTCGGCGAAAGAGACCTTCATCGCCGGCGCCGACCTGACCTTCATCCAGAGCCTGCGCGGCCGCCCGGCGGAAGAGATCGCGCCCCTGCTGACCGTCTTCCGCGACGCGCTGCGCCGGATGGAGAAGGGCGGCAAGCCGGTGGTCGCGGCGCTGAACGGCTCGGCCCTCGGCGGGGGGCTGGAGCTTGCGCTGGCCTGCCGCTTCCGCGTCGTCGCGGACAACCCCAAGGCCCGGTTCGGCCTGCCGGAATCCACGCTGGGCCTGATCCCCGGCGCGGGCGGCACCCAGCGCCTGCCGCGCCTCGTCGGCATCGCCAAGGCGGTCCCGATGATGCTCTCGGGCAAGCCGGTGACGGCGGCCGAGGGCGCCGCGATGGGCCTTTTCGACAAGCTCGTCGCCCCCGCGGACCTGATGGCCGAGGCGCGCGCGATGATCGACGCCTGCACCGACCCGGCCCAGCCCTGGGACGGCCGCGGCTTCATCGCCCCCGGCATGGACGTGGAATCGCGCCAGGCGCAGGGCTTCTTCCAGATGGAATCGGCCAAGCTGCACGCCAAGACCCGCGGCAACTTCCCCGCGCCCGTCGCGATCCTGTCGTGCGTCTACGAGGGCATGCGCGCCCCGATGGACGTCGCCCTGCGGATCGAATTCGCCAAGGTGCTGGAGATCTTCCCCGGCGAGGTCGCCCAGAACACCGTGCGCACGTTCTTCTTCACCCAGAATGACGCGCGCAAGGCCAAGGCCCGCCCCGAGGCGCCCGCGCTGACCGTGACCAAGCTCGGGATCCTCGGCGGCGGCACCATGGGCGCCGGCGTGGCCGAGGTCGCCGCGAAGAACGGCGTCGACGCCGTGGTGATCGAGCGCGACGCCGAGGCCGCCGCCGCCGCGTTCGACAAGGTGAAGGCGGGGCTGGAAAAGCAGATCTCCCGCGGGTTCCTGACCGAGGCGAAGCGCGACGCGATGGTCGCCCGCATGACCTTCACCGACGATTTCGCCGCGCTCGAAGGCGTGCAGGCGATCATCGAGGCGGTGTTCGAGGACCGCGAGGTCAAGCGCGAGGCGACCGCCAGGGCGCTGGCGGCGGCGGGCGAGGACGTGTTCTTCGGCTCCAACACCTCCAAGATCCCGATCACGGGCCTGGCCGAGAATTCCCCGCGCCCCGACCGCTTCATCGGGATGCATTTCTTCAGCCCCGTGCCGCGCATGCCGCTGCTGGAGATCATCCGCGGCGAGAAGACCTCGGACGAGACGCTGGCCCATGCGCTCGACATCTCGAAGCTGCTCTCGCGGGTGCCGATCATCGTCAATGACGGGCCGGGCTTCTTCACCTCGCGCTGCGTGTCCTCCTTCGTGAACGAGGGCATGGCGCTGCTGCGCGACGGGGTGCAGCCGGCGGCCATCGAGAACGTGGCCACCGCCGCGGGGATGCCCGCCGGGCCGCTGATGCTGGCCGACGGCGTGGGGCTCGACCTCATGCTCCAGGTCCGCAAGCAGGAGGCCGTGGACAAGGGCCGCGGCGGCGAGATCACCCCCGAGATCGCCGTCCTGACCAGGCTGGTCGAGGCCGGGCGCCTTGGCCGCAAGAACGGGCAGGGCTTCTACGACTACACCGCCGAGGGCCCGTCCCTCTGGGCCGGGCTGGCCGAGTTCTGGCCGCCCGAGGCGCAGCAGCCGAGCCCGCAGGCGATCCAGGACCGGATCCTGCACATCCAGGGCCTCGAGGCGATCAAGTGCTTCGAGGAAGGCGTGATCGAGCGGCCCGAGACCGCCGATCTCGGCTCCGTCCTTGGCTGGAGCTTCGCCAAGCACACCGGCGGCGTGTGTTCTTACGTCGATCTCGTCGGCACGCCGAAATTCCTCGCCGATTGCGAGGCGCTGGCGCAGACCGCCGGCGAGCGGTTCACCCCGCCCGCGCTGCTGCGCGAGATGGCGGCCGAGAACAAGGGGTTCTACGCATGAGCTTCCTGTCCTTCCCGCGCCCTTACCGCGACGACCACGAGATCTTCCGCGAGAGCGTCCGGCGCTTCATCGCGGACGAGATCCTGCCCCATCACGAGGAGTGGGAGCGCCAGCACCGCGTCTCCCGCGACGCCTGGCTGAAGGCGGGGCAGATGGGCCTGCTGCTCTGCGCCGCGCCCGAGGAATATGGCGGCGGCGGCGGTGATTTCGGCCATTCGGCGGTGATCATCGAGGAGCTCTCCCGCGTCGGCGCCACCGGCCCGGGCTTCCCGCTGCATTCCGACGTCGTGGCCCCGTACCTGGTGAATTACGGGACCGAGGCGCAGAAACAGGAATGGCTGCCGAAGATGGCCCGGGGCGAGGCGATCACCGCCATCGCCATGACCGAGCCGGGCGCGGGATCGGACCTCGCCGCGATCAAGACCACGGCGAAGAAGGACGGCGATGATTACGTCATCAACGGCCAGAAGACCTTCATCACCAACGGCCACAACGCCGACCTGATCATCGTCGTCGCCAAGACCACGCCCGAGGCCGGGCGGCGCGGTGTCTCGCTGTTCCTGGTGGAGGCGACGCGCGAAGGCTTCTCCCGCGGGCGGTCGATCGAGAAGATCGGCCAGCACGCGCAGGACACGGCGGAGCTGTTCTTCGAGAACGTGCGGGTGCCTGCCTCGAACATGCTGGGCGAGGCGGACAAGGGCTTTCGCTACCTGATGGGCGAGCTGGCGCAGGAGCGCATGGTGATCGCGCTGCGCGCCGCCGTCACGCTCGAGGCGATGCACGAGGCGACGCTGAATTACACGCGCGAGCGCAAGGTGTTCGGCCAGCAGGTGTTCGAGTTCCAGACGGCCAAGTACCGCCTGGCCGAGGCCGCGGCCGAGATCGCCATGTGCCGGACCTGGATCGACCGCTGCCTCGACGCCCACCTGCGGCGCGAGCTGACGCCCGAGATGGCCGCCGCCGCCAAGCTCACCTCGACCGAGATGCTGGGCAAGTGGCTCGACATCTTCCTGCAGCTGCATGGCGGCTACGGCTATACCCGCGAATATCCCATCGGCCGCGCCTGGACCGACTGCCGCGTGCTGCGGATCTATGGCGGCAGCTCCGAGATCATGCGCGAAATCATCAGCCGCAAGCTGTGACCGGCGCCGGAAAGGGAGAGCAGGACATGAGCGATCACGAGGCGCCGGCGATCCCGGCGGGCGACGTCTGGACCTGGGCCGATTTCGAACCCGGGCTGGCGCTCAACACCGTGTCGGTGACCCTGGACCGGGCCAAGCTGGACCTGTGGGAAGAAGTCTACGGGCCCGGCCCGTCTTACGGCCTGCCGCGCGGGCTGCTGGTCTCGGCCATGGTCGAGGCCTTCATCAAGTCGGGCCAGCCGCGCCCGGCGGGCAACATCCACGCCTCGCAGGAACTCGCCTTCGAAGGCCCGGCGCCGAAGCTCGGCGACGTGCTGACGGTCAAGGCCGCCTGCGCGGGCAAGGAGATCCGCAAGGACCGCAAGTGGGTGACCATCCGCACCGAGGGGCGGATCGACGGCGAGATCGTCTGCCGCGGCGATTTTCTCATCATCTGGAAGCTGTGACGGAGGACCCCGCGATGCTCTTGACCGAGATCCCCCCGCGCAGGCTTCAGGCGACCGCCGACAAGGTCGCGAAGCACGCCGAGCTGGTGCAGGACTTCAACCCCCTGCACCTTGACGAGACCTTCGCCGCCAAGACCCCCTTCGGCGGGGCCATCGTGCACGGGTCGATGATGATGAACCTGCTGGTCGACGCGCTCGAACGCGCGGGCGGCCCGGGCTTCGCCTCCGGCGCGCTGAAGCTGCGCTTCGCCGCCCCGGCGATGGTGGGCGAGACGCTGACCGCCTCGGGCGCCGCGCGCGAGGGGGAGCCGGGCGTCTGGGACGTCTGGGTCGCCCGCGCCGATGGCGTGAAGGCGGTGACGGGAACGCTGACGACCGCGGCCTGAACGGGCCGCGGCGAGAGAGATGAAGGGCGCCGCCCGCCCGGGCGCGCGCCCCGCAAGACAGACGGGAGAGAAGACCATGTTGGACGGAAAAGTCGTTCTGGTGACCGGCGCGGGCGGCGGCATCGGCAAGGCCCTGGCCCTCGGGGCCGCGAAGGCGGGCGCCTCGGTGGTGGTCAACGACCTCGGGGCCACGCTGACCGGCGACCGGCAGACCGGCTCGGCCGCGCAGGCGGTGGTCGACGAGATCCTGGCCATGGGCGGCGCCGCCGTCGCCAACGGCGACAGCGTGGCGGACCCGGACGGGGCCGAGGCGATGGTCCAGGCCGCGATGGACACTTTCGGCCGGCTGGACGCCTGCGTGAACAACGCCGGCATCCTGCGCGACGGCTTCTTCCACAAGATGTCCTTCGAGGATTTCGAGTCCGTGATCCGCGTCCACCTGTTCGGCGCCTTCAACGTCTCGAAGGCCGCGTCCCCGGTGTTCCGCGCGCAGGAGAGCGGCTCGCTCATCCACATGACCTCGACCTCGGGGCTGATCGGGAACCTGGCGCAGGCCAACTACTCGGCCGCCAAGCTCGGCATCGTGGCGCTGTCGAAATCCATCGCGCTGGACCTGGCGCGCTGGAACGTCCGCTCGAACTGCATCGCGCCCTTCGCCTGGTCGCGCATGACCTCGAACATCAAGGTCGACTCGCCCGAGCAGGAAGCCCGCGTCGCCAAGCTGCGCGAGATGAAGCCCGAGAAGATCGCGCCGCTGGTCAACTTCCTCGCGGGCGATGCGTCCAGGGACGTCACCGGGCAGATCTTCTCGGTGCGCAACAACGAGATCTTCCTGATGAACCAGATCCGCCCGATCCGCTCGGTGCATCGCGGCGAGGGCTGGACCGAGGAGACCGTCGCCTCCCACGGGATGCCCGCGCTCAAGGGCTCGTTCACCCCGATGGACGTCTCGGCCGACATCTTCCCCTGGGACCCGGTGTAATGGCCAGGCGCAAGCCCGAGCTGACCTCGAAGATCGGCTGGTCGACCCCGGACAGGATCACGGTCCACGGGCTCGACCTGCCGACCGAGATCCTCGGGGAGATGAACCTCGGGGACCTCGCCTTCCTGCTGGTCAAGCACCGCAAGCCGACGCCCGAAGAAAGCCGCATGTTCAACGCGGTGGTCATCACGCTGGTGGAGCACGGGATCACCCCGTCCGCCATCGTCGCGCGGATGACCTATCTCGGGGCGCCGGAATCGCTGCAGGCGGCGGTGGCGGCGGGTCTGAACGGGCTCGGCTCCGTCTTCGTGGGGTCCATGGAGGGCGCGGCGAAGATGCTCTACGACGCGCTGCCCGAGGATCAGGTGGGGACCGGCGTCGATCTCGACGCGCTGGCGGTGAAGACGGTCGCCGACTACCGCGCCCGGAAGCAGATCGTCCCCGGCCTCGGCCACCCGGTGCACAAGCCCATCGACCCGCGCACCCCGCGCCTGTTCGAGCTGGCGGCGCAGAACGGGTTCTCGGGCGAGTACATCGCGCTGATGCGTAGTATCGGCGCCGAGGCGGAGGCCAAGGCGGGCCGACCGCTCGCCATCAACGCCACCGGCGCGCTCGGGGCCATCTGCTGCGAGATGGGCTTCCCGTGGTTCATCACCCGCGGCTTCGGGACCATGGCGCGGGCCATCGGCCTCGTGGGCCATATCCTCGAGGAGCGGGAGAACCCCATCGCCGCCGAGCTGTGGCTGCGCACGGATGAAGAGATCCTGCGCAATTGCGGCCCGGACGCGGCGAAGGCCCCCGACAAGGCCGACCACAAGGGCTGAAAACGCCCCCCGCGCCGCCCCCGTCCCGGGGCGGCGCGACCCCATGGACATCGGGCGAAGGGAGGCCCCCATGACCGACATCATCGCCGCCGTGGTCGACGCACCCGGCGCGCCCTTCGACGTGCGCGCCATCACCCTTGGCGACCCGGGCCCGGGAGAGGTGCGGGTGCGCATCGCGGGCGTCGGCATCTGCCACACCGACCTTGTGGCCCAGGCGGGCTGGTTCACCGCGCCCATGCCCGCGGTCTTCGGCCATGAGGGTTCGGGGATCGTCGAGAGCGTCGGGCAGGGCGTGACCAAGGTCGCCCCCGGCGACCGGGTGGCGCTGTCCTTCCTCTCCTGCGGCTCCTGCGCCTGCTGCTCGCGCGGCGAGCCCGCCTATTGCGCCGACATGACGCCGCTCAACTCCTCCGGGTCGCGGCCCGACGGGACGACGCCGCTGAAGGACGGAGACCGCGACGTGGCGGGGGCGTTCTTCGGCCAGTCCTCCTTCGCCAGCCATTCCATCGCCTCGGAGCGCAACGTGGTGAAGGTGCCCGAGGGGGTGCCGCTCGACATCGCCGGGATCCTCGGCTGCGGGGTGCAGACCGGGGCAGGGGCGGTGCTGCGCTCGCTCGACTGCGCGCCCGGCTCCTCGCTCGTCGTGTTCGGCATCGGGGCCGTGGGGCTGGCGGCTGTGATGGGCGCCAAGCTGCGGGGCCTGTCCACCGTCATCGCCGTCGAGATCCACGAAAGCCGCCGCGCGCTGGCGCTGGAGCTCGGCGCCACCCACGCCATCGACCCCACCGCGGAAGACGCGGCCGAGGCGATCCGCGCGATCCTGCCGGGCGGCGTGGACGCCGTGCTCGACACCACCGGCCTGCCGCAGGTCGTCGACACCGTCCCCGCCATCCTCGCCAAGCGCGGCCAGTTCGGCTTCGTCGGCATCCCGCCCGCGGCGCAGATCGACCTGAAGCTGCCGGGCACGCTGATGGGCGCCATGCGCAACGGCTGGACCTTCCGCGGCATCATCGAGGGGGACTCGGATGTCGACGGCTTCCTGGCGGAGCTGATGGACGAATACCTCGCCGGGCGCTTCCCGTTCGACCGGATGGTCGCCCGTTACCCGCTGTCCAAGATCAACGAGGCCGTCGCGGACCAGCACGCGGGCCGCTACCTCAAACCCGTGCTCATCCCAGGAGAATGACGATGCTTGACCAGGCCGCGCCGCTGCAGGCGAAGATGCTGACCCATGGCGCGCTGACCGACGGGTCCGCGCGGATGGAGGTCCTCAACCCCGCCACCGCCGCCGTGATCGGCGACGCCCCGCGCTGCTCGAAGGAGGAACTCGACGCGGTGATGGACGCCGCCCGCGCCGCGTACCCCGCCTGGCGCGACGCGCCAGAGGCCGTGCGGCGCGAGGCGGTCTCGGGCCTCGCCCCGCGGATCGAGGCGCATTTGGGCGAGATCGCCGCGATCCTGACCGCCGAGCAGGGCAAGCCGCTGGCCATGGCCAAGGGCGAGATCCTGTCGCTGCTCAACTTCCTGAAGGCGCAGGCGAAGATCGAGCTTCCGGTCGTGGTGAACGAGGATCACGACAAGCGCGTGAGCAAGACCTGGCGCGTGCCGCTCGGCGTCGTCGCCGCGATCTCTCCGTGGAACTTCCCGGTGATGCTGGCCTGGTGGAAGATCGCCCCGGCGCTGCTGGCCGGCAACGTGGTGGTGCTGAAACCCGCCCCGCAGACCCCGCTGGCCGCGCTGAAGGTGGCCGAGCTGGTGGCCGACCTGTTCCCCGCGGGCGTCCTCCAGGTGATCTCGGGCGGCGATGAGCTCGGCCCCTGGGTCACCGCGCATCCGCAGGTCGACAAGATCAGCTTCACCGGCTCCACCGCCACCGGCCGCCGGGTGATGGACAGCGCCGCGCCGTCCCTCAAGCGCCTGACGCTGGAGCTGGGCGGCAACGATCCGGCGATCGTGTTCGACGACGTGAACGTGAAGAAGACCGCCGCCAAGCTGTTCTGGGCCGCGTTCTCCAACTCCGGCCAGATCTGCATCGCCGCCAAGCGCGTCTACGTGCAGCGCGGGATCTACGACGCCTTCCGCGACGCGCTGGCCGAGGTCGCGGCGCAGGTGAAGGTCGGCGACGGCGCCGAGGAGGGGACCCTGGTGGGCCCGATCCAGAACCGCACGCAGTTCGACCGGGTGAATGAGCTGCTGGCCGACAGCCGCGCCGCCGGGCACCAGTTCGCCTTCGAAGGCGAGGCGCCGCAGGGGCCGGGCTATTTCATCCCCGTCACCATCCTCGACAACCCGCCCGAGGACAGCCGCATCGTGCGCGAGGAGCAGTTCGGCCCGGTCCTGCCGCTGCTGGTTTTCGACGACGAGGACGAGGTGATCGCGCGCGCGAACGACACCGAGTACGGCCTCGGCGCCACGATCTGGACCGATGATCTCGACAAGGCCGAGCGTGTCTCGCGCCGGATCGAGGCCGGGACGGTCTGGATCAACGAGGCGATCTACCTGAGCCCCGACGCGGCCTTCGGCGGGCGCAAGCAGTCGGGCCTTGGGGCCGAGCATGGCGAGGACGCGATCATGGCGGTGACCGAGCCGCAGACGGTGGTGATGCGCCGCGGCTGAGGCCCGGACGCTTCAGCAGAGACGGCGAAAGGCGGCGGGGCGACCCGCCGCCTTTTCCCGTGGCTTGAAGGAGAGCGCCCGCCGCGCCCTCGGCGCGGCGCGGGCGGCCGAGCGGGGGGCGCGTCCCCCCCGAGGCCGCCCGCAC
>NZ_JBOCEF010000028.1:0-7066 GCF_050586345.1 Rhodovulum sp. DZ06 | reverse complement strand
CCCCTTTCTTTTTTCGTTGGTGGGAGAGAGAACCCCCCCCCTCCCCCTTGGCGTGTCGGGGGATGTAGGGTGGGGCGCCCCCCCCCCCCGCGCCCCCCCGCACCCGGGGGAGGGAGCGATGCGCAAGGAGGGCCGTGCGCCCGCGCCCTGGGGGGACAAGCCCCCCGGTTGCGGGCGCAGGCGGCGTGCCGCCGCCATGGCGCCCGGCCGCCTGCCTGGCCCTCAGCCCTCGCCGCCGCGCTTCGCCGCCAGCCGCGCCCGGATCCGCGCGCCATCCGCGTCCAGCGCCGGCGCGTCCCCCGGCGGCGCGGGCGTCCAGGCGCCGTAGCGCACCGGCTCCCGGATGTCGTTGACCATCCCTTCCGTCGCGTGCTCGTGCCGGGCGAAGAACCCCACGGCCTCGAGATGCGGATCCGTCGTCATGTCCTCGAGATCCCGCACCGCCATGCAGGGCGCCCCCGCCGCGCGCAGCACCTCCTCCCAATGCGCGCTGGTCTGCGCCGGGGTCAGGGTGCGGACATGCTGGTAGATCTCCGGCTGCGCCGCGCGGATCTGCTGGTCAGTCTCCAGCCCATGCCGGTCGAGGTAATCGGCATCCCCCAGCGCCGCGAAGATCGGCCGCCATTGCGGCATCCGGTTGGGCAGGAACACCACGTAGCCATCCGCCGTGGGGCAGGGCTGGCGCCCCGGGTCCAGCTGGCGCTGGTAGCCCGCGGGGCCGCTCGGCGGATCGTGATAGCGCCCGCCGAGATGCTCCTGCAGCATGAATTTCGAGAACGCCTCGAACATCGGCACCTCGACGAACTGGCCCTCGCCCGTGCGCATCCGGTGGATCAGCGCGGCCAGCGTCGCGTAGACCGCGCTCAGCCCCCCGACCTTGTCGGCCAGCAGGCTGGGCATGAAGCGCGGCTGCGGGTTCCCGTCCACCCGCGGCAGCAGCGTCGCCGCCCCCGAGGCCGCCTGGATGATGTCGTCATAGGCCTGGAGCCCGGCATAGGGCCCGCCCGCGCCGAAGCCCGAGCAATGGACGTAGATGATGCCCGGGTTCAGCGCCCGCACCGCGTCCGGGCCGAAGCCCAGCCGCTCCATCCCCTGCAGGCGCACGTTGTGGATGAAGACGTCCGCCTCCTCCAGCAGCCCGCGCAGAACCTCCCGGTCCTCCTCCTGCCGCAGGTCCAGCATCACCGAGGCCTTGCCGCGGTTGAGCGCCATGAAATTGCCCGCCATGCCGGGCGCGTTGCGCGGGGTCACGGTGTGGCGCAGCACGTCGCCGCCCGGGCCCTCGATCTTGATCACCTCGGCCCCGTGGTCGCCGAGGATCTGGGTGGCGAGCGGTCCGAAGACCACGCCTGTGAGATCGACGACCTTGAGGCCGTCGAGCATCGCTCCTTGAGTGGATTCGAACATCCGGGGCGCCTCCCGCACCGGCCCGCATCGTCGCGCCCGCCGCCCGCATGACCCGGCGCGGGCCATGGCGGGGACCTGTCGGCGGCGCGAAGCGCGGGCGTGGTCATCCTCCGGGGACGGAGCCTAGGGGGCGCGCGGGGCCGGGGCAAGGGGAAGCGGGGGGAAGGCCGGGGGAGCGGGGCGGGCGGGGGGCGGGCGGCGAGTTCCGTCAGCCCTATTGACCGATCCCGCCGCGCGCGCGAGGCTTCGCGCCGATGACCGACCACCCGCTCCTCGCCCCGCGCGATCCGCTCGTGCCGATCCAGACCTGGCTGCGCGCCTCGCTCGTGGCCGCGATCAATGACGGGCGGCTGCCCTCGGGGCAGAAACTGCCCCCCACCCGCGCCTTCGCGGCCGAGATCGGCGTCGCGCGCAACACCGTCACCGCGGTCTACGAGGACCTGGTGGCCAAGGGCTGGCTGACCGCCCGCGAACGGCGCGGCTATTTCGTCGGCGACACGCCGCCCGCGCCCGCCGCCCCGCCGCGCCCCGCGCCCGAAAGCGCCCCCGACTGGGACGCGCGCCTGCGCCTGCGCCCCGCCGCCATGCGCCACATCGTCAAGCCCGCGGACTGGCGCGCCTTCCGCTACCCGTTCTGCTACGGGCAGGTGGACCCGGACCTGTTCCCCATCGGCGCCTGGCGGGCCTGCGCGCGCGACGCCATGGGCCGCTCGGCCATCGACTGGTGGTCCGCCGACCGCGCGGTCGAGGACGACCCGATGCTGATCGAGCAACTGCGCCGCCATGTCCTTCCGCAGCGCGGCGTCTTCGCCCGGGCCGACGAGGTGATGATCACCCT
Organism: Rhodovulum sp. DZ06; assembly: GCF_050586345.1. Lineage (NCBI taxonomy): Bacteria > Pseudomonadati > Pseudomonadota > Alphaproteobacteria > Rhodobacterales > Paracoccaceae > Rhodovulum > Rhodovulum sp. DZ06. The sequence goes on along the minus strand of NZ_JBOCEF010000028.1, from coordinate 4,821 downwards.
CGGCAGCCAGCACGGCATCTACCTCGTCGCGCGCCTCCTGCTCGGCGCCGGCGCGGTGGCGGCGGTCGAGGACCCCGGCTATCCCGACGCGCGCAACATCTTCCGCGCCGCCGGGGCCGAGCTGCGCCGCATCCCGGTGGACGCCCATGGCCTGACCCTGGGGGCGGAAGCCCGCGCGGCGCTGAAGGGCGCCGACCTCGCCCTCGTCACCCCCGGCCATCACTGCCCGACCATGGCCACCATGCCCGCGGATCGCCGCGCCGCGCTGCTGGACCTCGCGCGGGGCGAGGACCTGCTGATCCTCGAGGACGACTATGAAGGCGAGACCCGCCCCGAGGGCGCGCCCCCCGCGCTCAAGGCCCAGGACCGGGACGGGCGGGTGATCCATCTCGGCACCATGTCCAAGGTGCTGGCCCCGGGGATGCGCATCGGCTGGCTGGTCGCCCCCGCGCCGCTGGTGGCCGAGGCGCGGGCGCTGCGGCGGCTGATGCACCGCTCGGCGCCGCTCAACAACCAGCGCACCGCGGCGGTCTTCATCGAGGGCGGCCATTACCAGGGCCTCGTGCGCGGGCTGCGTGGGGCGCTCGAGGCGCGGTGGGCGGCGGCGGCTTCGGCCTGCGACCGCCACCTGGAGGGCTTCCGCCGCGGGCCGGGGCAGGGCGGCTCCTCGCTCTGGCTGGAGCTTCCCGGGGACCTCGACGGTCGCGCGCTGATCCCGGCGGCGGCCGAGGCGGGGGTGCTGGTGGAATCGGGCGATCCGTTCATGGCGCGGGGGCGGGAGGGGCGGTTCATAAGGCTCGGCCTTTCCTCCATCGACGCCCCGTTGATCGAGCCGGGGATCAAGGCGCTCGCCGCCGTCGCCGCGGCGCTGCGGGGCTGAGGGCGCTCCCCTCTGGCCCCCATCTGGCCCCATGGGTTCCGCCCGGCTGGCCCCGTGACGCGGCGCGTGCTGCGGTGCATCACGGATGGCGACCCGTCCCAGCCCGCAGGTGAGCCGATGAACGACATGTCCGCCCTCCCGACCCTTCCCGGCGCCGACGCGTCCCCCGAGGACTGGCTGGCGCTGCTCTCGGGCATGAACCTCGTCGGCGGGCGCCTCGTCCCCGCCGCGAAGCTGCTCGAGGTCATCGAGCCCGCCACCCTCAAGCCCCTCGCCTCCGCCCCCGCCTCCGGCCCCGCCGAGGTCTCCGCCGCCGTCGCCGCCGCCCGCGCCGCCTTCCCCTTCTGGGCCGCCACGCCCGCCCGCGCCCGCGGCGCGATCCTGGCGCGCGCCGCCGACCTGATCGACGCGCAGGCCGAACCCCTCGCCCGCCTGCTGGCGCGCGAGACCGGCAAGGCCCTGCGCACGGAATGCCGGGGCGAGCTGAAGGTGGCCGCCGACATCCTGCGTTTCCATGGCGGCCTCGGCGGAGAGCTGAAGGGCGAGACGATCCCCTTCGACCCCGCCGTCTTCGCCGCCACGACCCGAGAGCCGCTGGGCGTCGTCGCCGCGATCCTGCCCTGGAACGTGCCGCTGGTGCTGATGGCGCTGAAGATCGGCCCGGCGCTGGTCGCGGGCAACGCCGTGGTGGTGAAGGCGTCGGAAGAGGCGCCCTTCGCCACCCTCGCCGTCGCCGCCATCCTGTCGGACCTGCTGCCCGCAGGCGCCCTGAACGTGGTCACCGGGACCGGCCCCGATTGCGGCGCCGCGCTGACCGCCCACCCGGAGGTCGCCAAGATCACCTTCACCGGCTCCGAGGCAGCGGGCCGCGCGGTCTATGCCGCGGGGGCGGCGCGGATCATCCCCGTGTCGCTGGAACTCGGCGGCAAGTCGCCGATGATCGTCTGCGCCGACGCCGACATGGACCGCACCGTCGCCGGCGCCATCGCCGGGATGCGCTTCACCCGGCAGGGGCAGAGCTGCACCGCGGCGAGCCGCATCTACCTGCACCGCGACGTGGCGGAGGCGTTCCTGTCGCGCCTGCGCGCGGCCCTTGGGGCCATGGTCATCGGCGATCCGCTCGCCGAGGCCACCGATATCGGGACCATCATCAACGCGAAGCAGAAGGCCACGGTGGACCGCTACGTGGCGCTGGCCGAGGCGCATCCCGGCGCCGAGGTGATCCGCTGTGGGCGCCTGCCCGAGGACCCCGCCCTGGCCCCCGACCTCTTCGCCCTGCCGACGCTCCTGCTGGGCCTGCCCGAAGATCACCCCTGCGTGCGCGAGGAGATCTTCGGCCCCGTCGCGGTCATCCAGATCTGGGACGATTACGAGGACGTCATCGCCCGGGCCAATGACAGCGGCTACGGCCTTGCCGCCACCGTCTGGACGCGGGACCTGCGCGTCGCGATGGACGCGACGAAGCGGCTGAATGCGGGCTATGTGCAGGTGAACCAGAACCTGACCATCCAGCCCAACCTGTCCTATGGCGGCTTCGGCAATTCGGGGCTGGGCAAGGAGGCGTCGCTGGAAGCGATGCGAGAGCATTTCACCCGGTCGAAGACCATCGTCTTCGCCATGGACTGAGGAGGGGGCATGGAGTTCCTGCCCGATGCGCAGCCGCTGATCCTGACCGCCGCCGCGGTGTTCGCCGCCGCGGTGCTGCGCGGGATCACGGGGTTCGGCTTCGCGCTGGCCGCCGCGCCGCTGCTGTCGCTGTTCCTCGAGCCCCAGGCCGCCGTGACCAGCGTGATCCTGCTTCAGGTGCTCGCGGGGGTGAAGGACATGGCGACGATCCGCGCCGACGCGGATTGGGGCGCGCTGCGCCGCCTCGGGGCAGGGGCGCTGTTCGGGGTGCCGGTCGGGACGGCGCTGCTGGCCTGGGCGGACCCGGCGCTGATGCGCCTGCTGATCGCCGCCGCCGTCATGCTGGGCCTCGCCATCCTGCTCCTCGCCCCCGGCCATCGCGGCGATCCGGGGCGCGAGGCGCTGCCCGCGGGCGTCCTCTCGGGCCTCTTCGGCGGGCTCGCGGGCATGGCCGGGCCGCCGGCGGTGGCGTTCTTCATGCGCGCGGGGACCCCGGCGGCGACGGCGCGGGCCTCGCTGATGCTGTTCTTCTTCTTCACCTCGCTCATGGCGCTGCCGGGCCTCTGGGCCGGGGGGCTGCTCGGGGCCGGGCCCGCCGCGCTCTCGCTCTGCGCCTTCCCGGCGCTGCTGGCGGGGACCTGGGCGGGGGGCCGCATCTTCAAACGCACGAGCGAGAACGGCTGGCGCAGGCTCGCCCTCGCGTCCCTCGGCGTCATGGCGCTGGCCGCGGGCGCGCGCGGGGCGGCGGAGCTGCTGGCCTGAGGCCTGGCCCCGGCGCCCCCCCGCTGGCCCCATGGATCCCGCGCCGCTGGCCCTGTCGCCCCTCTCGCGTGCAGCGCACCATCCGGCCCAGTCCCTCCCACCGACCCGAGGCCCCCATGTCCGACGCCGCCCCCAACATCCCGCTCTCCGATTACTGGATGCCCTTCACCGCCAACCGCGCTTTCAAGGCCGACCCGCGGATCCTCGCGCGCGCCGAGGGCGTGCATTACTGGAACGACCGGGGCGAGAAGCTGCTCGACGCCGTCTCGGGCCTCTTCACCACCCCCGCGGGCCATGGCCGCACCGAGATCCGCGACGCGGTGGCGGCGCAGTTCGACCGGCTCGATTTCGCCCCGCCCTTCCAGTTCGGCACGCCGGGCGCCTTCCAGCTGTCGACCGAGATCGCGAAGCTGACGCCCGAGGGGATGAACAAGATCTTCTTCGCCAATTCCGGCTCCGAGGCGGTGGAATCGGCCATCAAGATCGCCTTCCAGTACCACCGCCGCCGCGGCGAGGCGCAGCGCCAGCGCGTCGTGGGGCGTGAGAAGGGCTATCACGGCGTCAACTTCGCCGGTTGGTCCGTCGGCGGCATGGTCAAGAACCGCGAGATGTTCGGCCTCGGGATGCCGGGCGTGCATCACATGCGGCACACGCAGCTCGACTACATGTCCAAGACCACCGGCCAGCCCGAGGCGGGCGCCGACCTCGCCGACGACCTGCAGCGGGCCGTGGACCTCTACGGCGCCGACACCATCGCCGCCTGCATCGTCGAGCCGATCTCGGGCTCGGTCGGCATCCTGGTCCCGCCCATGGGGTACCTGCAACGCCTGCGGGAGATCTGCGACCGCCACGGGATCCTGTTGATCTTCGACGAGGTGATCACCGGCTTCGGCCGCACGGGCGAGGCTTTCGCCGCCCAGACCTATCGTGTCACGCCCGACCTGATGACCATGGCCAAGGCGATCACCAACGGCACGGTCCCCATGGCCGCCGTGGCGGTGAAGGACAGCGTCCACGACGCCATCGTCGAGGACGCCCCGGCGGGCATCGAGTTCTTCCACGGCTACACCTGGTCGGCCAACCCGATCGCCTGCGCCGCCTCGCTCGCCGCGCTGAAGATCTACCGGGACGAGGACCTCTTCGCGCGCTCGAAGGCCATGTCGCCCAAGCTGATGGAGCGGGTCGAGGCGCTGGGCCGGCACGAGGTCGTCACCGGCATCCGCGGCTTCGGGATGCTCGCGGCCGTGGACCTCGCGCCCGGCGCGGCCCCGGGGGCGCGGGGCCTCGCGGCGCTGCAGGGGCTGTTCCAGGCGGGGGCCGTCACGCGGGTGACGATGGACACCATCATCCTCGCGCCCCCCTTCGTGATCACCGAGGAACAGCTCGATTCCCTGTTCGAGCTGCTGGACGGGGTGATCGCGGGGCTCTGACCCGACGTCATCTCGGAACCTTTCGGCGGGGGGGGGAGTGGGTGGGGGGGGGGTCGTTTCTTTTTTTTTTACAGGGGGAAGGGGCCCCCACTGGTGCCCCCCTACGGGGGGTGTTGGGGTGTT
>NZ_JBOCEF010000027.1:0-58165 GCF_050586345.1 Rhodovulum sp. DZ06 | reverse complement strand
GGGGGGGTGGGGCGGGGGGGGGGGGGGGGGGGGGGGGGGGGGCGGGGGGGGGGGCGCCCTCCCTCCCCCCCCCCCCCCAGACCCCCTCCCATCCGCATGCGGGTGGTTGCGCTTGCAGTTACGTCACGCTGATGATCGTGCCGCCGGTCGCCGTGGCAAGGTCGGCGGGGGTCACCGGGAATACCGAGCGGGGGGCGCCGGCCGCGGCCCAGAGGGCCTCCAGCGCCATGAGATCCTCGTCGATCCAGATGGGCAGGCCCTCGCCATGCCCCATGGGCGAGACGCCGCCGATGGCGTAGCCCGTCGCCGCCCTCACCTGGTCGGCGTTCACCCGCACCAGCTTCTCGCCGATCGCCTTCCCCGCGCGCTTCTCGTGCACCCGGTTGGCGCCGGAGACGAGCAGCAGGTGGACCTTCCCCGTCTCCGCCCCCGCGAAGACCAGCGATTTCACGATCTGCGCCACGTCGCAGCCGCAGGCGGCGGCGGCCATGTCCGCCGTCGTGGCCAGCTCCTGCATCACGCAGACGCGGCCCGGCAGCCCGGCGGCTTCCAGCGCCGCCTCCACCCGCGCTTCCGAGGCGCCCAGCGGCGGCCTCGGGTCCATGATCTTCGCGCTCATCCCGCTCATCCCTCCGCGTCGCGGAACTGCAGCCGGTGCAGGTCGGCATAGAGCCCGCCCTGCGCCAGCAGCTCCGCATGGGTCCCGGTCTCGACGATCCGGCCCTTGTCCATCGCCACGATGATGTCCGCGTCGCGCACCGTCGACAGCCGGTGCGCGATCACCAGCGTGGTGCGCCCCTGCGCCAGCCGGTCCAGCGCGGTGCGGATCGCGTCCTCGTTCTCGGCGTCCAGCGCGCTCGTCGCCTCGTCCAGCAGCAGCACCGGCGCGTCGCGCAGGATGGCGCGGGCGATGGAGAGCCGCTGGCGCTCGCCGCCCGAGAACCGCCCGCCCCGCTCCCCGGCCATGGCGTCGTAGCCCTCGGGCAGGCGGGCGATGAAGTCATGCGCCTGCGCGGCGCGGGCGGCGGCCTCGATCTCCTCCCGGCTTGCGCCCGGGCGGCCGAAGGCGAGGTTCGCGGCCACGGTGTCGTCGAAGATCACCGCCTCCTGGCTGACCACGGCGATGTTGTCGCGCAGACCCGCCAGGGTGATGTCGCGCAGGTCCCGCCCGTCCAGCGTCACCCTGCCCCCGGTCGGATCATAGAGGCGCGGGATCAGGTTGAAGATCGTGGACTTGCCCGCGCCGGAGCGGCCGACGAAGGCCACCTTGGCGCCCGCCGGGATCTCCAGCGACACGCCGTCGAGGGCCTTGGTCCCGTCCTCGTAGGCGAATTCCACGCCCTCGAGCGCCAGCGCCCCCTCGGCCCGGCCCATCGGCGCGGCGCCCGCGCGCTCGGCCACCCCGGGGCGGGCGTCGAGCACGTCGTAGATCCGCTCGGCCGCCGCCATGCCCTGGAGGGTGACGGCATAGAGCTGCCCGAAGGCGCGCAGCGGCTGGCCGGCGATCAGGAAGGCGGCGACGAAGCTCATGAACTCGCCGATGGAGCTCTCCCCGGCGGCGATGCGCGTGCCGATGGCGTAGAACACGATGGCGAGGCCGATCCCGGCGAGCCCCTCGAGCAGCGGGTCGATCCGCGCCTGGTGGTCGGCGGCGCGCACCTTCAATTCGCGCTGGCGGGCGAAGATGCTGTCGGTCCGGTCCACGAGGTAGTCTTCCAGCCGGTAGGTCTTGGACAGGCGCACCCCGCCCAGCGCCTCGGTGACGCGGGAGTTCATCCGCCCCGCCTCGACCTGCGTGGCCTTGGCGATGCGGCGCAGGCGCTGGCCGATGGCGGCGATCGGCACGGCGGCGATCGGCAGGCCGACCAGGGCGTAGAGCGTCAGCTCCCAGTCGATGTAGAGGAGCGAGGCGAAGAGGCCGATCACCGTCAGCCCGTCGCGCAACGCCACGTTGATCAGCCGCGTGATCGCGTCGCGCAGCACCGCGATGTCGGTGGTGAAGCGGGCCGCGGTGGCCGCGGGGGCCTCGCGGTCCAGCCGCGCGATGTCGGCATGGATCAGCTTGCGGAACATCGCGCGCTGGATCGCCTCGTCCACCTTCGCCAGCACGCCGTTGGTCACGATGCGCTGGAAATAGAGGGCGACGGCCTTCACGCTCACCGCCGCCACCACGGCGATGGGGGCCCAGAACATGATGTCCTCGGAGCGCGACTCGAACCCGTCCAGCGCCTTCTGCACCACGATGGGATAGAGGGACGTGGTCCCCGCCACCGCCCCGATCAGCGCGAGGTTCAGGAGCAGCATCGCCTTGTGCGGCGACAGCCAGTCGCGCCACAGCCGTCCCAGCATCGGCATGATCCGCGCCTTCGGGTCCGCCGCCGCGTCGCCCCTGGCGGCCTGGTCGCTCGATCCGGTCACGTGGTCGCTTCCTTCTTGTCGTCGGCCCCGCGGGGGGCGTAGATCGGGGGCATGAACGGGCGTTCGCCCGGCACGATGCGCTAAGGCGGCGCCGGCCCGCGGTTGCAGATGCGGCCCCCGCCCCAGGAGTTTCCAGATGTCCCTGTCCCATGGAAGAGAGTTCCTGTCCATTCCCGGCCCCTCGGTGATGCCGGACCGCGTGCTGAACGCGATGCGCCAGGGCTCGCCCAGCATCTATGACGGCTGGCTGGTCGAGATGGTCGAGGGGCTGACCCCCGACCTGATGGCGGTGGCGCGCACCAAGAAGGCGCGCCCGGCGATCTACATCTCCAACGGCCACGGCGCGTGGGAGGCGACGGCCTCCAACCTGTTCTCGCGCGGGGACAAGGTGCTGGCGCTCGACAATGGCCGCTTCGCCGCCGGCTGGGCCGGGATGGCCGAGCGGATGGGCGTGAAGACCGAGGTGTCGGACGAGGGGCTGCGCGGACCGGTGGACCCGAACCGGCTCGAGGAGCGCCTGCGCAAGGACACCGCCGGAGAGATCAAGGCGGTGCTGCTGGTCCACGTGGACACCGCGTCTTCCGCCGCCAACGACATCCCCGCGGTGCGCGCGGCCATCGACGCGGCGGGGCACCCGGCGCTCTTGATGGTGGATTGCGTCGCCTCGCTCGGCTCGATGCCGTTCGAGACGGACGCATGGGGCGTCGACGTGATGGTGGGCGGCAGCCAGAAGGGGCTGATGACGCCCCCGGGGCTCGGCTTCGTCTGGGTGGGCGAGAAGGCCTGGGCGATGTCCGGCAACGGGGATCTCGTCAGCACCTACTGGGACTGGCGCACGCGGATCGAGCCGGAGATGTTCTACCAGCGCTTCTGCGGCACCGCGCCGGTGCAGCACCTGTTCGCCCTGCGCGAGGCGCTGAACATGCTGGTGCACGAGGAGGGGATCGAGAACGCCTGGGCCCGGCACAAGGTGCTGGCCGACGCCGTGCGCGCCTGCGTTTCGGCCTGGGCCGAGGGCGGCGCGCTGGAGCTGAACGTGGAGCGGCCCGAGGCGCGCTCGGACGTGGTGACCACGATCCTGACCCCGGGCATGACCGCGCCCGGCAAGGGCCCGCAGGACCTGCGGGAGTTCTGCGAGGGCAAGCTCGGCCTGATCCTCGGGATGGGGATCGGCCATTTCGGCGGCCGCGCCTTCCGCATCGGCCACATGGGCCATGTCAACGCGCCGATGATCATGGGCACGCTGGGGGCGACCGAGGCGGGGCTGCACGCGCTCGGCTACGACGTGCCCACCGGGCTTGCCGCGGCGGCCGAGGTGATCGCGAAGGGCGCCTGACGCGCCCCCCGCCCGGGGCGGGACGCAAGGGGAAGGGGCGGCGCATGGCGCCGCCCCTTCGCGTTCTCCGGGGTGGTCCGGGGGGCGGGCGCCTTGCGGGCGGCCCCGCGCGCTCAGCGGTCCCAGCGGGTCCCGACCTCGGCCCGGCGCTCGTGGCGCTCCTCGCGGCGCTCGTGGCGCTCCTCGCCGCGGTGCTCGCGGCGGTCCGTGCGGCGGTCCCAGCGGTCATCGCGCCGCTCGTCCCGGCGCTCGAAGCGGTCGTTCAGGCGATGCCAGCGGTCCTCGCGCCGCTCCCACAGACCCTCGCGCCGGTCCAGGGCCCGGTCCAGCCGGTCGCCCCGACGGTCGAGCCGGTCGGCGCGCCGCTCCCAGGCCGCGGCGCGGGAGCGGGCCAGCCGTTCCTGCCGCTCCAGCTCCCGCTCGCGGGCCAGGATATCCGCGAGGCTGCGGCGCGCGTGTTCCCGCGCCCGGCGCCCGCCGCCGACATCGTCGGAGAGAATCCGCTCGTGGTGAAGCCGCTGCAGGCGCAGCAGCTCCAGCTCCCGGCGCAGCTCGGCCGCGCTGCGGCCGTGGCCATGGCTCCCGGCCACGGGCACGACCCGCCAGCCCGCGTCGCGGCCCGCGTCATGGCCCGCATCATGGCCGTGACCGTGGCGGTGGGTTTCCCGGCGCGGGGCGGCGCGGGCGTCGTCCCGGCCCAGGATCGCCGCGGCGCCGAGCACGGCCGCGCCGACGCCGATCGCGATCAGCGCCTTCTCGCCCTGGTCGGCGCGGGCCTCCGGCGCCCCGAGGGGCGCGAGGGCGAGCGCGGCGGCGAGGGCGGTCGCCGCCGCCATCCGCGGTGCGCCGAGGGCGCGGGCGACTGCATGGGTACGAAGCATCTCGGTCTCCTTTCGGGGAAAGCCGCGCCGGGCGGGGCCGCCTCTCGGGCGGGCCGGGCCGCGGCGGGGCGATCCCCCCTCCGAGGATCAAGCTGGCAGGCGATTGCGGCCCCCGGGCGGCGAGACCGCGGCGCCCCGGTCAACCAAGCGTGAGCGGGGCGCGAGGGGGGGCGCGCGCGGGCCGCAAGGCCCGCACGGGGGAGAGGCCCGCAAGGGCCGGGCGGGCGGGCGATGCGCAGGGCGCAGCCCGGAGCGAGTCCCGGCCGCCTCCCCCGCCGCCGCGCGCCGCCCCGAACCGCGACGGCGAAGCCCCGCCCCGCCCCGCGCGCCCCCGCCGCGCCGCGCCGTCTTCCCCTCCGCCCCCGTTTGGCGTAAACCACCGCCCATGATCGGACGTTTCGCCCCTCTCCGCCGCGGCCCCGCCGCCGCGCCGCGAATTACCCGCCCGGCCTCCTGACGTCGCAACGTCGGGGGCGCCGGGACCAATGGCGCATGCGGGCCCACGCGCGCCGCCCCCCTCCTTTGCGATCTCGCCCTTCAGGCGCCGCCCACCTCGCGCGGCGCCCCGCCCCATGAAGGCCGCCGTCCGGCCGACCCAATCCAGAAGAGACCGACACGATGTCCTCCGACTCGACCCCCGACTGGAAATCCACCCTCTTCCTGCCGAAGACCGACTTCCCGATGCGCGCCGGCCTGCCCAAGCGCGAGCCCGGCTGGCTCGAGCGCTGGGAGAAGATCGGCATCTATGACCGCCTGCGCGAAAAGGCCGTCAAGGCGATGGAGGACGACGCCCCGCGCAAGCCCTTCACGCTCCATGACGGCCCGCCCTACGCCAACGGGCACCTGCATATCGGCCACGGCCTCAACAAGACCCTCAAGGACATCATCGTCCGCTCCCACCAGATGATGGGCCGCGACGCGCGCTACATCCCCGGCTGGGACTGCCACGGCCTGCCGATCGAGTGGAAGATCGAGGAGCAGTACCGCGCCAAGGGCAAGAACAAGGACGAGGTGCCGCTCAACGAGCTGCGCGGCGAATGCCGCCGCTTCGCCGAGAACTGGGTGAACATCCAGCGCGACGAGTTCAAGCGCCTCGGCATCCAGGGCAACTGGGCCGAGCCGTATCTGACCATGAACTACCAGGCCGAGGCGGTGATCGCCGAGGAGTTCATGAAGTTCGTCATGAACGGCACGGTCTATCGCGGCTCCAAGCCCGTCATGTGGTCCGTCGTGGAAAAGACCGCCCTCGCCGAGGCCGAGGTCGAGTATCACGACCACCAGTCGCACACGATCTGGGTGAAATTCCCGGTGACCTCGGTCGGCGCCCAGGGCGAGACCGCGCCCGAAGACCTGCTCGACGCGGACGTGGTGATCTGGACCACCACCCCCTGGACCATCCCCCAGAACCGCGCCGTCGCCTTCAACCCCGCCCTCTCCTACGGCCTCTACCGCTGCACTTCGGCGCCGGAGGACAACTGGGTGGTGGCGGGCGACCTGCTGGTGCTCGGCGACGCGCTGGCCGAAGACGTCTTCGCCAAGTCGCGCGCCGAGGGCTATGAGCGCGTCCGCGACGTCACCGCCGCGGAACTCGAGCTGATCACCTGCGCTCACCCCTTCGCCGGGGCCGAGGGCGCCAATGGCGAGTGGGATTACGACGTCCCCATGCTGCCGGGCGATCACGTCACGGATGATGCGGGCACCGGCTTCGTGCACACCGCGCCCTCCCACGGCGCCGACGACTACGTGCTGGGCCTGAAGCACGGCCTGCCGATGACCTATAACGTGCTCGAGGACGGCTCCTTCCGCGCGGACCTGCCCTTCTTCGCCGGCGCCGTGATCTTCACCCACAAGGGCAAGGAAGGCGACGCCAACAAGCGCGTCATCGAGAAGCTGCAGGAACTCGGCGCCCTCGCCGCCCGCGGCCGCATCAAGCACTCCTACCCGCACTCGTGGCGCTCCAAGGCGCCGCTGATCTTCCGCAACACACCGCAGTGGTTCGCCGCCATCGACAAGCCGCTCGACGACGGCATGGGCGAGCACGGGGACACCATCCGCGCCCGCGCCCTCACCTCGATCGACACGCTGGTGAAGTTCACCCCGGAGACGGGCCGCAACCGCCTGCGCGCGATGATGGAGACCCGCCCCGACTGGGTCCTGTCGCGCCAGCGCGCCTGGGGCGTGCCGCTCACCTGCTTCATGCGCGAAACCGGCCCGGGCGAGGTCGAGGTGCTGAAGAACGAGGAGGTCAACGCCCGCATCTCCGAAGCCTTCCGCGCCGAGGGCGCCGATGCGTGGTTCGAAGACGGCGCGAAAGAGCGCTTCCTGAACGGCGTCGACGGCGTGAACCCGGAGGAGTGGACCAAGGTCGACGACATCCTCGACGTGTGGTTCGACAGCGGCTCGACCCATGCCTTCGTGCTGCGCGACCGCGCCGACGGGACCGAGGACGGCCTCGCCGATCTCTATCTCGAGGGCACCGACCAGCACCGCGGCTGGTTCCATTCCTCGATGCTCCAGGCCTGCGGCACCATCGGCCGGGCCCCCTATCGCGGCGTGCTGACCCACGGGTTCACGCTCGACGAGAAGGGCCAGAAGATGTCCAAGTCGCTGGGCAACACCATCGCGCCCGCCGACATCGTCAAGCAGTACGGCGCCGACATCCTGCGCCTCTGGGTCTCCCAGACGGATTACACCGGCGACCAGCGCATCGGCCCGGAGATCCTCAAGGGCGTCGCCGACAGCTACCGCCGCCTGCGCAACACCTTCCGCTACATGATCGGCGCCCTCGACGGTTATTCCGAGGACGAGGCCGTCGCCCCCGCCGACATGCCGCTGCTGGAGCGTTTCATCCTGCACCGGCTGGCCGAGCTGGACGAGGCCGTGCGCGACGGGTACGCCGCCTATGACTTCCAGAAGGTGCAGAGCCGCCTGTTCAACTTCTGCACCACGGACCTGTCGGCGTTCTTCTTCGACGCCCGCAAGGACGCGCTTTACTGCGACGCCGAGGGCGCCCTGCGCCGCCGCGCCACCCGCACGGTGATGCACGCGCTGTTCGAGCGTCTGGTGACCTGGTACGCCCCGATCCTGCCCTTCACCATGGAGGATGCGTGGCTCGAGCGGCATCCGGGCGAGGAGTCCTCGGTGCATCTCCAGGACTTCCCCGAGACCCCGCGCGAGTGGCTGGCCACGGACCTGGCCGAGGCCTGGGCCGGCGCGCGCCGCGTGCGCTCGGTGGTCACCGGCGCGCTGGAGATCGAGCGGCGTGAGAAGCGCGTCGGCGCGTCGCTGGAGGCGCACCCGACGCTGTGGCTGGACCCGCAGGGGCCGGAATTCGCCAAGTTCTTCCTGGTCGAGGAGCTGGGCGCCGCGGCCTTCGGCGACCTGTGCATCACCTCGGGGCTGAAGATCGCCCACGGGCCGGGGCCGGAGGGGGCGTTCCGGCTGGACGACGTTCCGGGTGTCGCGGTGGAGCCGCTGGCCGCCGAGGGCGAGAAGTGCGGGCGCTGCTGGAAGGTGCTGCCGGAGGTGACCGCCGAGGGCGGGCTCTGCGGGCGCTGCTCCGACGCGGTCGGCTGATCCTTGCGACATAGCCCCGCGCGGGGCCTTCGCGGCGGCGGGTGGGCTTGAAGCCCAGCCGCCGCTTCGCATTTTCAAGGACGTGTTTCGCCACCAGGACCTTCCATGCCCGAGATTTCAGAGCTGTTCCGCGAGTTCATCGCCCTCTGGGTCGTGATCGACCCCATCGGCACGCTGCCGGTCTTCATCGCCGTCACCGCGGGCCTTGCGGCGTCCGAGCGCAAGCGCGTGGCGCGCAAGGCGGTGCTGGTGGCGACGGCGGTGCTGCTGGCCTTCATCCTGGTCGGCCAGTTCGTGCTCGAGGGGCTGGGGATCGCCCTGCCCTCGTTCCAGCTGGCGGGGGGGATGGTGCTGTTCCTGTTCGCGCTGACGATGATCTTCGGGGACGGGAAGCCGGCGTCCGAGCTGCATGACGACGGGGCGCAGGGGGCGGTGTTCCCGCTGGCGATCCCCTCCATCGCCTCGCCCGGCGCGATGCTGGCGGCGGTGGTTCTGACCGACAACAACCGCTTCTCGGTGGCGGAGCAGGCGGTGACGGCGGGGCTGGTGGTGGTGGTGGCGCTGGCGACCTGGGGGATCCTGCTGGCGGCGAACCCGATCCTGCGGGTGATCGGCCGCGGCGGGGCCGCGGTGGTCAGCCGGGTGATGGGCATGATCCTGGCGGCGGTGGCGGTGGACGCCTGCCTCGGGGCGCTGGTGACGATCGGGGTTGTGCCGGCGTTTTGAGGGGGGCCGTGCGGGGTGAGATGCGGAGCGGCGGCGGGCGAGGGCCTGCCGCCGTTTTGCGTTGGGAGTGCGGCCAGCGTTATGGTCGGCGCCTCAACTCATATTGCACCAATAGTTCCGCAGACCCCGCTCCGCCTTTGCAGCAAAGTCGATGACATCATCATGCGCCAAAGCCTCTCCCCAGACCGACTGAGGGACTGGGAATGTCTTGCCCTTCTCCTCGTTGTAAATCGGCTCGAGGATGACCTTGGCGGGGACGATACTTGCAAACGGAGCCAGACCCGCCTCAACCCTGGTCAACCCATTTTCGTCGACTCTGCCTCGAAAATCATGCAGCGCCCCATCGATGGAGCTGTCTTTCATATCGACATTCGCTCCCGCGAACTGGATCAGTGGTCGCTTTTGCCCAAGGGCCAACATCCCTCGTTTGTACTGTGCGGATTGCTCTAGCGCATGTTCAGCCGCATTGCGTGCCTCGCGGAGGTAGACTAATCCCTCGTCGTCTTTGGTCGAAGCATTTTTAAGTCGATAACCGACCTTCTTGCCCAGCGAATTTGACATCCCAAAACTGATGCATTTACCAATCGCCCGCCCAAAGCTAAAAAGAAAATCTTCCCACAATGGGCGAAGGTCCCCATGCTCTTCCGCAGCCTGAAGCGCGCCAACGCTTTTCTTAAGCGCGGCCAAGCGAAATTCGACTTCTTTGATGCCAGCGCTCACACCAACACCCCCACCTTCTCAAACACCCGCACATCCACCAGCCCCTGGTCCCCGATCCGCAGCTCCGGAATGACCACCAGCGCCAGCAGCGAGTGCTGCATGTAGGCGTTGTTCAGCCGGCAGCCGCAATCCTCCATCGCCCGCACCATGCCGTCCGCCGCCGCGGCGACCTCCTCGGCCGGGGCGTCGGACATCAGGCCCGCGACGGGGAGCTTCACCAGCGCGGCCTCGGCCCCCTCCTTCATCACCACCACGCCGCCGCCGACCTCGCGCAGGCGGTTGGCGGCCAGGGCCATGTTCTCGGGGCACGTCCCCACCACGATCATGTGGTGGCTGTCATGCGCGACGGTCGAGGCGACGGCGCAGGGGATGTCATAGCCGAAGCCCGACACGAAGCCGTTCACCACGCCCCCGTCCTCGGGCGCCACGGCGCGGTGGCGCTCGACCAGCGCGATGCGGCAGACATCCTGCGCCGGGTCGCCGGGCAGGCCGCCATCCACCACCGGCAGGTCCAGCTCCAGCGCCTTCGTGGGGGCCTGGTTCTCCACCACGCCGATGACGCGGGCGCGGACGGTCTCGGCGCCCGCGGGGGCCGCCAGCATGAAGTCCGCCGCCGCCAGGTCGCGCGCCATGTTGACGGTGTTCTTGGCGCTGTCCGGGTAGGCGAAGCCGGGACGGGCCGCCAGCATGGCGCCATCCTCGGCCACCACCTTGCCGCGCGCGATCACCATCTCCACCGGCAGCTCGGCCATGGAGGAGGTGAGGATCACGTCCGCGCGCCGCCCGGGGGCGATGGCGCCGATCTCGCGCTCCATCCCGAAATGCGAGGCGCTGTTGAGCGTGCACATCTGCAGCGCCGTCATCGGCGCCAGCCCCTGCGCGACGGCATGGCGGTAGACGCGGTTCATGTGTCCGTCGTTCACCAGGGTGCCGGAGTGGCAGTCGTCGGTGCACAGGATGAAGTTGCGCGAATCGAGGCCCATCTCGGTGACCGCGCGGACCTGCTCGGCCACGTCATGCCAGGCGGAGCCGAGGCGGAGCATGGCGCGCATTCCCTGGCGGACGCGGGCGGCGGCGTCCTCCCACCGGGTGCCCTCATGGTCGTCGGCGGGCCCTCCGGCGGCATAGGCGTGGAAGGGGCGGCCAAGATCGGGCGAGGCGTAGTGGCCGCCCACGGTCTTGCCCGCGCGCGCCGTCGCCGCGATCTCGCCCAGCATCTTCTGGTCCCCGGCCGCGACGCCCGGGAAGTTCATGACTTCGCCGAGGCCGACGATCCCCGGCCAGGTCATCATCTGCGCGATCTCGTCGGGGCCGAGCTCCGCCCCCGCATTCTCCAGCCCCGGGGCGGAGGGCACGCAGGACGGCGCCTGCACGAAGACGTTCACCGGCTGCTCCAGGGCCTCGTCATGCATCAGCCGCACGCCGGGGACGCCGAGGACGTTGGCGATCTCGTGCGGGTCGATGAACATCGAGGTGGTGCCATGGGGGGCGACGGCGCGGGCGAACTCGGTGACCGTCAGCATCCCCGATTCCACGTGCATGTGCGCGTCGATCAGGCCGGGGACGAGGTAGCGCCCGTTCGCCTCGATCACCTCCGTGTCCGGGCCGATGCAGGGCGAGGCGTCGGGGCCGCAATAGGCGAAGCGGCCGTCGGCGATGGCGAGGTCGATGCCGGGGATGAACTCGCCCGAGTGGACATTCGCCCAAGTCCCGCCGCGGATCACCATGTCGGCATGGGCGCGGCCGGCGGCGACGGCCACGAGGCGGGCGGCGACGTCGGGCCAGGAGGGGATCGGGGCGGCGGACATGGGCAGGCTCCTTCAGGGTCGGTTCAGGCGCGGGGAAGCAGAGGAAAAAGGTGGAATCCACCGGGGGCAATCCCCATTCTTTTTTCCATTGAAGCACATCACAGGGATTGGACCATGCCCGTTTCTCTCCTCACTTGCGTCACGAATGGCGGGGGCATGGGCCCCGGGCATTCGTGCATCGACGTCAACGGCACCGTCTACACGTTCCAGGACATCGACTGGGGCGGCAACGCGTCGGGGTGGCTGCAGTTCAGCCTGAAGAAATACCTTGCGCGCAACGTCCACCGGCCGGTCATCGTGCAAAAGATGAACTCGGTCGTTTCGGACGGCAAGGTGCTGAAATACATCCTCGGGTCGATCACCAACGACGACGACTATCTCGGGTCGGGGGTGTGTTCGAGCCAGGCGGCCAACGCCATCGAATCCGGCTATCACGGCAGCTTCAACACCTGGGGCGTGGACACGCCCTATGACATCTACAAGCTGGCCAAGAAGAAACGGATGGTGGCGTCCGAGGCGATGCACTGGCCGGGCGAGAAGGACTGCAACTTCTTCGTCAAGAACTCGATCAAGGCGACGCTGATGTACATGGGCGCGGGCAAGCACGTCTGACGCCCGCCTGCGACGCGGGGGCGCGGGTCTCGCGCCCCCGCGCCTGCGCGCATCAGCTGCGCGCGGTCAGCGCCGTGGCGGCCGAGGCGGCGATCAGGCAGCCGCCCCCCGCGCGCCCCATCCAGGCCCGCGCCGCGGGCCGGGTCAGCCGCGCCCGCGCGCCGCCCGCCGCCAGCCCCCAGGCCAGCGCGTTGAGCCATCCCAGCGCGGTGAAGGTCAGCACCATCGCCGCCGCCTGCGGGGCGAAGGCCGCCGCGGGGTCGAGGAACTGCGGCGCGAAGGCGACGAAGAACATCAGGCTTTTCGGGTTCAGCAGGGTGATGACGAAGGCATGGGCGAAGATCTTCCGCTCGCCTCCCCGCCCCGGCCCCTGCCCGGCCGCGTCCCGCGCGTCGGCGTCGAGATCGGCCGCGAAGCCCCCCCGCGCCGCCTCGCGCAGCATCTTCCAGCCGAGCACCGCCAGCCAGGCCGCGCCCGCCAGCTTCACCGCCGTGAAGGCCTGGGCCGAGGCCGCCAGCAGCGCGCCGATCCCGGCCATGGAGGCGGTCATCGCCACCAGGTCCCCCAGCGCCACGCCCGGCGCCGCGGCCAGCGCGCCGCGCGCGCCGTGGCGCAGCCCCGCGCCGATCACGAACAGCACCGTGGGGCCGGGAATGGCCACAAGGATCGCGCTCACCCCCGCGAAGGCGAGCCAGGTCGTCAGGTCCATCATCTCTCTCCTACATGCAGCGGTTGCGGCGGCGCGCCCCAAGCAAATGCAGACGCGCCGCGCCGGGGCAAGCCCCCATGCGCCGCACGGGTCCGGCGGCGCCGGCGCCCGATCGCAGGGGCCGACGCCCGATTCCGGGCGCCTGGATGAACATCGCCGCGGCGCCGCGGGTTGATTCGCTCATTTCCAGATGTCGCGAAACGGGGCGGCCTGCGCGCCGCCGGCCCGGCGCACGGCCCGCCGCGCCGCGAAACCCCTTGCCGGGAAAGGGATTTCGTAGACCGCGCAGGCCCCGCGGGGCCGGATCGACTCCCGTCGAAACATGAACAATTCTTCAGAAAACCCCTGAAATATTAAGCTCGTATTGACGCGGGGTGCAGCGAACGGCGATCTTGCCCCGGCGCCGCCCCGCGCGTCCGCCTCCCGTTCCGCGCCCTCGCCGCGACAGGGGGCGAGGCCCGCGCCGGGGGGCGCCTGGGTTCCCGGCGCCTCTCCGCTCGCGCGGCAGGCCGGGCGGTTTTTCCCGGCGGGACGGCGGCGCGATCGCGCCCGGCCCGCCGATTTGCGTACATGGCGCGCCCCCCCGCGCGCCGCAGGAAGGCGACCATGAGCGACCAAGGCGTGATTTCCGACCCCCTCTTCACCAGCCCCGACGGCTCCCCCGTCTCGGCGCCCGTCTCGGCGCTCGTCTCGGCCGAGATCGCGGCCCCCGACCTGCGCCTCGCCGGCCTCTCCTTTCTCGATGACTGGGCGGTCGCGGGCGGCCCGTTCGACCTCGACGTCACGGTCGAGAACATCGGCGACGCCGACGCGACGGTCGAGCACGCGCTGAACCTCTACCTCTCGGCGGACGGGACCTTCGACGCGGGCGACACGCTGATCGGGTCGGTCCTGCTCGGGCCGCTCGCCGCGGGCGCCGATCTGACCGCCAGCCTCTCGCTCGCCATCGACGCGGCGATGGCGCTGGGAAGCTACACCCTGTTCGCCGAGGTCGACGCCGGCGGCGCGGTCGCCGAGTCGAACGAAGCGAACAACCTGTTCACCGGCGGCGCGGTGGAGATCGTCGGCATGCCCGACCTGGTGGCGCGCAACCTGACCACCTCCTCCTCGCTCGCCGTCCCGCTGGCGCCGGGCTCCGAGATCCTGGTGTCGGGCGAGATCGCCAATATCGGCGCCGACCCGGTGCCCGCCGGGGTCAGCGGTCCGCATGAATCCGGGTTCTGGCTGTCGGACGACCTGACCTTCACCACCAGCGACGTGCTGCTGGCCTACCAGTCCCACGGCGCCACCGCGCCGGGCGGGTCCGAGACCATCACCGACGTGCTGCTCGAGATCCCGATGCTGGCGCCGGGGACCTACTACATCGCCCTGCTCGCCGACGACCTGAACTATTTCGCCGAGACGGACGAGAGCAACAACGTCTCCAACGTGCTGACGATCGAGGTCGACGCGACGCCGCCGGACCTGACGCTGTCGGGCGGGCTGCTGGTCTCGGACGGGCTGGTGAACCTCAACGATCCCACGGACGAGCTGTTCGTCGACTACACCATCGGCAATGACAGCTTCACCGCGGTGGACGGCGAGTTCGTCTCGGTCGGCTACTACCTGTCCTATGACGACGTGATCGACCCGTTCGACCTGCTGATCGGCTTCGACGATTTCGGCTTCTTCCTGCCCGGCCAGGCCGCCGACAGCTATCTCGGCCTCGACGTGTCGCTCTATGACCTCGACCTGCTGCCGGGGGCCTACCATTTCGGCGCCATCGTCGACCCGTTCGGCGCGGTCTTCACCGAAGAGACCGTCGACAACAACAGCCTCTATTTCGGCGAGGTCTATCTCGACGGCCAGCCCGAGCTGTCGACCCCCGTCGTCACCCTGCCGGACGCGCCCTTCGGCGACATCTCGGTGCTGGAGGGCGGGACGGTCGACGTCTCGGTGGTCAACGCCAATACCGGCCCCTACGGCACGCTGCTGGACGTCGCCACCAGGTTCTACCTGTCGACGGATTCCGTGATCGACGCCGGCGACATCTTCATCGGCGACGTGAACCAGGGCCCGCTCGACGCCTATTCCGGGCCGGTGGATTCGGGGCCGATCACGCTCTCGCTCTCGGGCGTCGCGCCGGGGACCTACTGGCTCGGCGCCATCGCCGACCCGCTCGACGCGATCCCCGAATGGGACGAGACCGACAACGCCAGCGTCACGCCGCTGCTGGTCACCGTGCTGCCCGACGTGCCGGACCTCACGATCCCGGCGTTCGACCTGGCGGTGAAGGCCAACCCGCATGTGGGCGACCCCGAGCTGCTGGTCGACTTCTCGCTCGAGATCCGCAACGACGGCTACGGGACCGCCGCCGCCTCGACCGCGGGGCTGTACCTCTCGTTCGACGACGTGCTCGACGCGGGCGACCTGCTGCTCAGCCCCGACGTCGTGCCGGAACTGGCGGCGGGCGAGTCCTTCACCTTCTCGGTGACCGACGCCCCCGCGCCCGACTTCCTGGTCCCGGCCGAGACCCCGGCCTGGCTGTTCCTCGTGGCCGATGACGGCGACGTCCTGGGCGAGCTGAGCGAGGTGAACAACATCGCCTCGGTCTCCTACACCCTGCCCGGGTCGCCCGACCTCTCGGTCTCGGACCTGCGGCTGTCCTCGTCCCATCTCGCGGCGGGCGAGGCGTTCGACATCCAGGTGACGGTGACCAACGCGGGCCCGACCGCGAGCGGGACCGAGGACCTGGCGCTGGTCTTCGGCGACACCGGCGTCCCCGGCGCGTGGAACGGGTCCTTCGCCACCCTCTCGGTCGGCCCGCTCGCGGCCGGGGAGAGCGTGACCCTGACCCACCATTTCGCCGAGCTGCCCGCGGGCTTCCCCGCCGGGGCCGACCTCGTGGGCGCGGTCATCGACGCCGATGGCGGGACCTGGGAGGCGGACGAGACCAACAACGAGACGACCGCCGCGATCCAGGTCTCGGCCCCCGCCGCGGGGACCGGCGCGCATGACATCGCCCAGCTCGGCTCGGCGCTGCTGTCGGACGCGCCGCTGACCGTGCAGCTCGACCGCAGCTTCACCAACCCGGTGGTGTTCGCGCTGCTGCACTCGGCCGAGGACGCGACCTACACCACGGTGCGCATCACCGACGTGCAGTCCGACAGCTTCACCATGAAGCTGCAGAACCCGGTCGCCCCGGGCGCCCCGGCGACGCCGCATGGCTACGAGGAGGTCTCCTTCCTCGTGATCGAGGAAGGCGTGTGGGAATTCGCGGACGGCGTGGTGCTCCAGGCCGGGCTGACCAGCGCGGTCGGGACCCAGGGCGCGCCGACCTCCTTCGGGTTCGAGGGCTTCGCCTTCGACGCCGCCCCCACCCTGGTCACCCAGGTCCAGAGCGACAACGGCCCCGACTTCGCCGTCACCCGCACCCAGAACGTGACCGCGGACGGCGCCGAGGTCTGGCTGCAGGAAGTCGAGGCCGACGGCTATCACGGGGCCGAGGATGTCGGCTTCCTCGCCATCGCCGACGGGAGCGCGTCCTGGGACGGCCGCGCGATCGAGGCGGGCGCGCTGCAGACCGACCACCTCTCGGCCCTCGAGAGCTTCGCCTCGGCCTTCACCGGGGCCCCCGCGCTGTTCGCCTCGGTCACCGGGGTCAACGGGATCGACCCGACCTGGGCCGGGGTCGACGGGCTGACCGCCTCGGGGTTCACCGGCAAGCTGCAGGAGGACCAGACGGTCGATGACGAGCTCTACCACGGGGTCGAGGACCTCGACTGGTTCGCGGTGGACGGGCCGGGCGGGATCCTGACCGCCGACGTCGCCCGCCCGTGGATGGCCGAATATGGGACCTTCCAGGCCGGCAACGCGCTGGTCACCGTCTCGCTCGAGCACGCGTTCGAGAACCCGGTGGTCTTCGCGATGATGCCGAGCTTCAACGGCCCGGTCGCGGCGACCACGCGGATCACCAACGTCTCCTCCGACAGCTTCACCGCCTTCGTGCAGGAGACCTCGGAAGGGGACCGCTACCACGGGCTCGAGGACATCTCCTACCTCGTGGTCGAGGCGGGGACCTACCAGCTCGAGGACGGGCGGATCCTCGAGGTCGGCACGCTCTACACCAAGCTGCTCTCCTCGGCCGGGTTCGCCGCGCAGGGCTTCGACGCCGCCTTCACCGAGGCGCCCGAGGTGTTCACCCAGGTGCAGTCCTTCCGCGGTCCGGACTGGGTGACCACCCGCCTGCGCAACATCGACGCCGCGGGCTTCGAGGTGGCGATGCAGGAGGACGAGGCCAACAACTCCGGCAGCCACACCTCCGAGACCATCGGCTACATGGCCATCGAGGGCGGCGTGGGGTCGTGGAACGGCAACGCGCTGCAGGTGGCCGACACCGGCGAGGTGGTGGACGAGAGCTTCGACATGTTCGACTTCGCCGCCGGGCTGTTCACCGCGGCGCCGACGGTGATCGGCGGGCTGAACAGCTTCGTCGGCGCCGACCCGGCCTCGCTGCGCTATGACGGGGTGACCGCCGCCGGGGTCAGCATCGCCGCCATCGAGGACCAGAGCGCGGACGGCGAGCTGGCGCATATCGCCGAAAGCGCGTCGATCTTCGCGCTGGCCGGGGATGGCGGGCGGCTCTGGGCCGAGGAGCTGATCGTCTGATCCGGCGCCGCGCCGGATCGCGCCTGACGGACATCGAAGGGGGCGGGCCCGCGGCGGGGGGCCGAGGCCCCGCGCCGCCTCGACGCGCCCGCGTTTTGGGTGCATGGATGCAGCATGACCGACAGCGCCCCCCTCGACATCTTCCTCGCCGTCCCGCCGGGACTGGAAACCCTCCTGGCCGAGGAGGCGGCGGCGGCCGGCTTCGCCCCCGCGACCCCCGTCCCCGGCGGGGTGGAGGTGCAGGGAAGCTGGGAGGACGCCTGGCGCGCCAACCTGGTGCTGCGCGGGCCGTCGCGCGTGCTGGTGCGCCTCGGCGGCTTCCGGGCCATGCACCTTGCGCAGCTCGACAAGCGGGCGCGCAAGTTCCCCTGGGGGGACGTGCTGCGCCCCGGCGCGCCGCTGCGGATCGAGGCGGTGTGCCGCAAGTCGCGCATCTACCATGACCGCGCCGCCGCCCAGCGCGTCGCCGCCGCGATCTCCGAGACGCTCGGCGCCCCCATCGCGACCCCGGGCGCCGAGGGCGAGGGCGCGGAGGGCGACGCGCTGCGCCTCCAGGTGCGGATCGAGGACGACTGGTGCAGCTTCTCGATCGACACCTCGGGCGCGCTTCTGCACAAGCGCGGCTTCAAGCACGCCGTCGGCAAGGCCCCGATGCGAGAGAACATGGCCGCCCTGTTCCTGCGCCGCTGCGGGTTCGACGGCTCGGCCCCGGTGCTGGACCCGATGTGCGGCTCGGGCGGCTTCGTGATCGAGGCGGCGGAGATGGCGGCGGGCCTCGTTCCCGGCCGCGCCCGCGGCTTCGCCTTCGAACGCCTCGCCAGCTTCGACCGGGACGCGTGGGAGGCCCTGCGCGCCCGCCACGCCGCGACGCCCGCCGATCCCTGGGAGGGGCCGCTGTTCTACGGCTCGGACCGCGATGCAGGGGCCGTGCGCGGGGCGCTGCAGAACGCCGAGCGCGCCGGGGTCGCCCCCCTCTGCCGGTTCCGCGAAAAGCCCGCCGGCTCGATCAAGCCGCCCGAGGGCGCGCCCGGGCTGGTGATCGTCAACCCGCCCTACGGCGCGCGGATCGGCGAGGTGCGCAAGCTGCGGCCCCTTTACGGGACGCTCGGCAAGACGCTGGCGGAGCGGTTCAAGGGCTGGCGCGTGGGGATCGTGACTTCCGAGGCGCAGCTGGCGCGCGCCACCGGCCTGCCCTTCGGGGAACCGGACGCGCCGGTGGCCCATGGCGGGCTGAAAGTGCGGCTGTGGCGGACCGGCCCGCTGGCCTGAAGCCGGGCTGAGGCCGGGCTGAGGCTGGGCCGAGGCGCCGCCGACCCCCGCCCCCCCCCGGGAACGCCCCCCCGGAACGACGACGCCGCCCGGCGGGACCGGGCGGCGCGGGCCGGGCGCGCCCGGCAGGTGGGGGCGGTCCCCCGGTTTTCGTCTCAGGCCGTTCGCTCCCGGGGCCTCGTCCTCCCGGCGCGCCATGCGGCTGCGCCCCGGCCCCTGGAAAGATGCGTCGGCGGGCCTCCCCTCCCGCCGACGCCCGTCGCCCGCCTGGGGGGCGACCTGGCGATCCTGGCATGCGCAGCCGGATCGCCGCGCGCTCGCGCTCAGCCGCGGATGGCGGACTTGAACGGAGCGGCGAACTTGAACCGCGGCGCCATGTGCGCTTCGGCCATCGATTTCTCACCGGTCTGCGGGTTGCGCACTTCGCGCGCCGCGCGCTCGACCGCCTCGAGCTTGCCCACGCCGCCCAGGGTCACGGCCTTGCCGTCCTTCAGCGCGGCCTCGGCCACGCCCGGCAGGGCGGCGAGCACGGCGGAAACGCTCGCTTTGGTCTGGCCGCTCGCTTCGGCCAGGGCGGTCACGAGTTCGTCTTTTTTCACCTTCGGGGTCCTCCAGAATGCTGGTCGTCTCGCTCGTCCCCCAGAACGCATCGCGCAGGCGCCATGTCAAGCCGCGCAAGGCCCGATCTTCCAAATTCACGGGGTAAAAGCGGAGAAATTTCAATTTGCTGCGCCGCACTCGGCTTTCGCTGCGGCGCGCAATTCATAAAGCAGCTCCAGCGCCTCTCGCGGAGAGAGATCGTCGGGCGCGCATTGAGCCAATCGCGCGAGCGTGGCCGACTCCGCGGGCGCCGCAACGGCAGGCGCCGGGGGCGGCGGCGGCGCGGCGGCGAAGAGCGGCAGGTCGTCGATCAGCGCCTTGGGCTTGCGCCCGCCCTCGCGCTCGCCCGCTTCCAGCGCGTCGAGCACCTCGCGCGCGCGGCCGACCACGGCGTCGGGCAGGCCCGCGAGCCGCGCCACCTGCACGCCGTAGGACCGGTCGGCGGCGCCGGGGCGGACCTCGTGCAGGAAGATCACCTCGCCCTCCCACTCGCGCACCGACATGGTGGCGTTCTTGAGCCCCGACAGGCGGTCGGCCAGCGCCGTCAGCTCGTGGTAATGGGTGGCGAAGAGGGTGCGGCAGCGGTTGACGTCATGGAGATGCTCGAGCGTCGCCCAGGCGATCGACAGGCCGTCATAGGTGGCCGTGCCGCGGCCGATCTCGTCGAGGATCACCAGCGCGCCGGGCCCGGCCTGGTTCAGGATCGCGGCGGTCTCGACCATCTCGACCATGAAGGTGGAGCGCCCGCGGGCGAGGTCGTCCGCCGCCCCGACGCGGGAGAAGAGCTGGTCGACCACGCCGATCCGCGCGCTGTCGGCGGGCACGAACAGCCCCGCCTGGGCGAGCAGCGCGATCAGCGCGTTCTGGCGCAGGAAGGTCGATTTACCGGCCATGTTCGGACCGGTGAGCAGCCAGCAGGGCCGCGCCTCCTCGCCGTCCGCCGAGAGGTCCGCGTCATTGGCCACGAAGGGCCCGTCCCCGGCGCGGCGCAGCGCCTGTTCCACGACGGGGTGCCGCCCGCCAGTGATCTGGAAGGCGCGGTCGGGGGTGATCTCGGGACGGCTCCACCCCTCCTGCGCGGCGAGCGCGGCGCCCGAGCAGGCCACGTCCACCTCGGCCATCGCGCGGGCGCAGTCCGAGAGCGTCACGGCGCGGGACAGGACCTGTTCGCGCAGCTGGGCGAAGATCCGCTCCTCGATCCCCTGCGCGCGGGCCCCGGCGTTGAGGATCCGCGCCTCGAGGTCCGACAGGTCCACGGTGGTGAAGCGCACGGCGTTGGCGAGGGTCTGGCGGTGGATGAAGCGCTCCGACAGGGGCGGCTCCATCATCTTCTTCGCATGGGCGGCGGAGACCTCGATGAAATAGCCCAGCACGTTGTTGTGCTTGACCTTCAGCGCGCTGATCCCGGCCTCCGCGGCGTAGTCGGCCTGCATCTTGGCGATGATCCCGCGGCCCTCGTCGCGCAGGCGGCGAGCGTCGTCGAGCTCCTCGTCCACCCCCGGCGCGATGACGCCGCCGTCGCGCAAGAGGAGCGGCGGTTCGGCCACCAGCGCGTCCTCGAGGGTCGCGGCCAGCTCGTCATGCCCCTCCATGGCGCGGGCGGCCTCGCGCAGCACCGGCGGCAGGTCGCCGGACAGGAGGGCCGCGAGGTCCTCGGCCCGCGCCAGCGCCCCGCGCAGGGCGGCGAGGTCGCGCGGCCCGCCGCGGTCGAGGGCGAGGCGGGTCAGCGCCCGCTCCATCTCGGGCGCCGCGCGCAGGGCGTCCGAGAGGTCCTCGGCCAGGCGCCGGTCCTCGGCCAGCGCCTGCACGGCGTCATGGCGGGCGGCGATCAGGGCGCGGTCGGTCGAGGGGGCGGCGAGGCGGGTTTCCAGCAGGCGCGCGCCCGCGGCGGTGACGGTGCGGTCGACGGCGCGCAGCAGCGACGCCTCCTTGCCGCCCTGCATGTCGCGGGTGATCTCGAGGTTGCGGCGGGTGGCGGCGTCGATGCGCATGGCGCCGCCCGGGGCCTCGAGCCGCGGGGGTTTGACCATCGGCAGGCGGCCGCGCTGGGTGATCTCGACATAGGCGATGACGGCGCCGAGGGCGGAGAGCTGGGTGCGGGTGAAGGCGCCGAAGGCGTCGAGCGACTTGACGGCGTAGAGGTCCTGCAGGCGTTTCGCGGCCCCCTCGCTGTCGAAGGCGCTGCGCGCGAGGGGGGTGAGGACGGCGCCCGTCTCCTCGATCTGCTCGCGCAGGGCGGCGTCGTCTTCGGGGGCCTCGGCGGCGATGACTTCGGCCGGGGAGAGGCGGGCGAGCATCGGCCCGAGCCCTGCGCGCGGGCAGGCGGCGACCGAGAGATCGCCGGTGGAGACGTCGATCCACGCCACCGCCCCCTCGCCGCGCAGCTCGGCGAAGGCGGCGAGGTAGTTGTGCGAGCGCGCATCCAGCAGCCCGTCCTCGGTCAGCGTGCCGGGGGTGACGAGGCGCACCACGTCGCGTTTAACGACGGATTTCGCGCCGCGCTTGCGCGCCTCGGCCGGGTCCTCCATCTGCTCGCAGACGGCGACGCGGAAGCCCTTTCGGATCAGCTGGTTGAGGTAGGACTCGGAGGAATGCTGGGGAACGCCGCACATGGCGATGTCTTCCCCGAGGTGCTTGCCGCGCTTGGTCAGCGCGATGTCGAGCGCGGCGGCGGCCTGGCGGGCGTCGTCGAAGAACAGCTCGTAGAAATCGCCCATCCGGTAGAACAGGAGCGCGTCGGGATGGCGCCCCTTGATCTCGAGATACTGCGCCATCATCGGGGTCACGGCCCCGTCATTGCCTCCGGCCACTGCGGCGCTCCCCTGCTGCTGCGATCGCGAGGGGTTCGGTAGCATGCGGGCGCGGGGGGCGTGAAGAGGGCGCGGCGCGGTTTCGGGCGAGGGGCGGCCGGGTTCGGGGGGCGCGGGGCCCCCGCTCACCCGCCCGCGCCGCGCCGGGCGAAGGGCGTGCCGACGGCAGGGGGCGGGACCGGCGCGGCGGCGGCCGTTTCGCGGGACGGCGCGGCGGCCAAGGGCGACCGACGCCGCGCGCGCCCGGCGGCGGCGCCGCCGCCTGCGGCCGCGAGGCGGGGGCCCGCCCCCTCCGAGCGGGCGCATCCCGCGGACCGTCATGCCCCGGCGCCGCCGGTCACCACTTGCTCAGCGCCGCGCGATACCCCACCGCCTCGGCGATATGGGGGCGGCGCACGCCCTCCTCGCCGTAAAGGTCCGCCACCGTCCGCGACAGCCGCAGCACCCGGGTCATCCCGCGCGGCGACAGCGCCAGCTTCTGCGCCGCCCGCGCCAGCAGGTCCCGAGCCTCGTCATCCATCGCCGCGGCTTCCTCCAGCGCCAACCCGTCGGCATGGGCGTTGAGGAACCCGACGCCATACTCCGCCCAGCGCTCGGCCTGGATCTCCCGCGCCGCGGCGACGCGGGCGGCGACCTGCGCCGACGCCTCGCCCCGCGGCAGCCGCGCCAGGGTCTGCGCCGGGATCGGCGGCGTCTCCACCTGCAGGTCGATCCGGTCCAGCAGCGGGCCGGAGAGCTTCGAGAGGTAATCCTCGCCGCATTTGGGCGCGCGGGAACAGGCCTTGCCCGCATCCGCGAGATGCCCGCAGCGGCAGGGGTTCATCGCCCCGATCAACTGGAACCGCGCCGGGTAGCGCGCCTGCGCCTGGGCGCGGGCGATCACGCATTCCCCGCTCTCCATCGGCTGGCGCAACCCGTCGAGCACCGGGCGCGCGAACTCCGCCATCTCGTCGAGGAACAGCACGCCGCGATGCGCGAGGCTGATCGAGCCGGGCCGCGCGAAGCGCCCGCCGCCGATCACCGAGGCGACCGAGGCCCCGGAATGCGGCTTCTCGAACGGGCGCAGGCGGGCGAGGCCGGTTTCCGCGAACCGCCCCTTCAGGGACCGGATCATCGACACTTCCAGCGCCTCGGCCGGCGAGAGCGGAGGCAGGATGCCCGGCAGCGCCTCGGCCAGCATCGACTTGCCCACGCCCGGCGGGCCGATGAGCAGCATGTTGTGCCCGCCCGCCGCCGCGACCTCGAGCGCGCGGCGCGCCTTCTCCTGCCCCTTGATGTCGGCCATGTCCCGCGCCGGGCGCGGCGGTTCTGCCGCCGCCGGGGGCGGGGCGGCCAGCGGGCGGCGGCCCGCGTAATGGTTCACCAGGGCGGTCAGGCTCGGCGGGGCCAGGACCTCTCCCGCGCCCGCAAGCGCCGCCTCGGCGCCGCATTCCGAGGGGCAGACGAAGCTGCGCCCTTCCGCGGCCGCCGAGATCGCGCCGAGAAGCGCGCCGCCCACGGGCACCAGCCGCCCGTCCAGCGCCAGCTCGCCCATCGCCACGACGCGCGACGCCTCGTCCTCGGGGATGGCGCCGAGCGCGGCCAGGAGCGCGATCGCCACGGGCAGGTCGTAATGCGCCCCCTCCTTCGGCAGGTCGGCGGGGGCGAGGTTCAGGACCACGCGCTTGTTGGGCAGCGACAGCCCGAGGGCCGAGAGCGCGGCGCGCACCCGTTCCTTCGATTCCGCGACCGCCTTGTCGGGCAGCCCGACCATGGCGAAGCCGGCCGCGCCGTCCATCACCTGGCACTGGATTTCAACGGCCCGCGGCTCGAGCCCGCAGAAGGCGACGGACCAACAGCTCGCCATCGCGCGCCCTCCCCGGTTCATGTGACCGGGAAAGGCTAGAACGACATGGTTAACGCGGTGTTTACATCAGGCGTCCGCGGCGGGCGGCCACGCGGGACGGGCGGGGAATGCGGGGCGCGGGCTTTCGGAACCGCCGGGTCTTGCATCGCGCCGCATCGATTCGCCGCGCCCGCTCCACGCCCCTGCCCCGCGGCCCCGCACGCCCCCGTTTTTCCGCCGCACGCCTTGAAAACCCGGGGTTTCGCGGGGTTTTCGGCGCCCCCGCCCCCGCGCGTTCATTTACTCTACATCCCTTGCAAGCTAGATTGCGCAGCGTTTTCGCGTGGATCCCCATGGGTCCGGGCGGTGTGTGTATGCGGCGGCGTATCGCCGTCGCAATCGGGTTGGTGACCGAATGTCCCTGCGGGATGCTTTGAGATCGGCGTTCAAGGAGCGACGCGGCGGCGCGACCGTCGAATTCGTCGTCTGGCTGCCCTTCTTCCTGTCCATGCTCGCCGTCTTCACCGACATCGCCCTGATCCTGAACACCCGCGCCCGCATGGTGAACGCCGCCACCGAGGCCGCCATCGCCTTCGCCGTGAATCACGACACCGAGGCCGAGGCCGAGGCGATCGCCATCGGCTATTTCCAGGACTTCGAGCCGGGCGAGATGACCGCCAAGGTCACCCCCGACGGCTCCGGCAACACCGTGACGGCCGAGATCTCGACCTCGTTCTCCTCGGTCATGCTGTTCACCGGCAACCTGCTGTTCAGCGACATCCTGGCCGGCGACAAGAAGCTGACGGCCACGATGCGCCGCATCGTCGAACCTGCGCCGGAGGGCGGATCCTGATGACGCGCCTCTTCTCCCGCACCCGCGCGGCCGCCCGCGACCGCCGCGGCGCCGCCACCGTCGAATTCGTGTTCTGGATCCCGTTCTTCCTCGGGCTGCTCGCGCTCATCGTCGATGTCAGCCTGCTGCTGAACATGCGCGCCCAGATGCTCGACGCCGCCACCTCCGCCGCGCGCTACTACGCGCTGCGCATCGGCCCGGCGGACGAGGCGCGGGACTTCGCCAAGGACATGTTCCCCACCGGCGTCGCCGACGTGACCGTCACCACCGATATCGACGACAAGTTCGTCACCGCCGAGGTGCGCGTGCCCTACAGCAAGGCGATGCTGTTCGGCCGCGACCTGGCGCAGCGCGGCTTCTTCAATTCGGATGAGCTGTACATCCGCATGACCATGCCGGTGAACCTGGCCGTCGATCCCGGCACGGGCGAGCCGACGGGCGCCTACCTGGCCGACTGATCCCCCTTCTTCGGCGGGCCTTCGCGGCCGGGCCGCCGCGCCGGCGCCCCGCAGCGAGAGCTTGCCGCCGGGGAACATTTCCTCTTTTAATCAAAGAAACGATTCGCCTTGTTCAGGCGCGATCCGCAACCTGGGGCGGTTTTGCATCCCCACTTGATAAACTTGTGGATTATTATTCACGCCCCATTCAGCGAAAAACGGCTTTTCCGCCGGGAAAACGTCAAGAACCCCTTTTCCTGCCGGCCGTGTTCATCTTTGGTGGGGGGACGTCGGGTCTATAGTGCTGGGGCCGCGCCAAGGCCGCTTCCCGCCTGGAAGCGTTCGGATCGGCGCCGTCGGCATGTCCGGCCCGCCGCGCCAACGCGGCCGCCTTGCCGGGCGGCGAAGTCAGCGCGGCGGTCGTGTGTCCCTCGAGTCCGGCGAAGAAATGTCGGCAAGAACCTGCAGGTCGCGTCATGTGTAATATGCCTGAAGTCCCCGCCGCCCCGCTCGCCCGCGCGCAGAACGCGTTCACGGACAAACGGGGCGCCACCACGGCATGGGCCGTGTGCTGGACCATCGGCCTCGCCATGCTGGGCGGCGTCGCGATGGATTCGACCAACGCCTATACGTACAAGAGCCAGCTGCAGTCCGTGGCCGACGCCTCGGCCCTCGCCGCCGCGCTCAAGATCCAGAACCAGTCGGACGCCCGCGACGCGGCCGTCGCGCTCGCCGAGTCCAACATGCCCCCAGGCAAGCACGGCGCGGTCATCCGGCGCGAGGACATCCGCTTCGGCAAGCTGGACGACACCGGCTCCTTCGTCGAGCTGCCCGACGGCGATCCCGAGATCAAGGTGGTCAACCTGGTCGCCGGCCGCGACGGCGTGCGCGGCGAGCCGATCCCGACCTGGATGATGAGCCTGGCCGGCCAGGAGGACTGGAAGGTCAACGTCTCCTCCACCGCGGTCGCGCAGATGAGCCTGGGCGGCGGCGGCGGCGGCGGCGGCGACGACCTCCTCTGCTCCTCGGCCAACATCATCAGCACCGGCTATATCGACACCGGCGGCGGCAACCACCTGGGCCGCGGCGTCTGCGTCCACGGCGCCGACGGCGTGCGCACCGGCGGCAACGACCTGATCGAGCCCGGCGCGCATATCAGCGCGGTGGACGAGGGCACGATCACCATCAACTGGCTCGCCCCCGGCTCCGACACCGAGGAGAACATCAAGCACCCCGCGGACACCGTGACCCCGGTGCTCGACGCGGTGGCGGACGGCCTGTTCGACGACTACTGGGCCGCGATCGAGGCGACCGGCATCAAGATGTACGGCTTCGGCCCCTACAAGAACTACTACGGGCCGTCGCTGCCCAAGTGGCTCTTCAAGGACACCGGCCGCGCCTACAAGGTGATGCCGCTGGATCGGACCTCGCCCAGCCAGATCGACTACACCTTCCAGCCGGGCGAAGTCATGTCCAACGGCATCTACCTGTGGAAGGGCAATGTCGGCTTCGCGGGCGACGTGGACTTCAACAACGCCGCGTTCTTCGTGACGGGGAACATCAACTTCGGCGGCGGCGCGAATGTCAGCTTCAACAACGTCGTGTTCTTCGCCAAGGGCAACATCCAGGCCTCGGGCGACACGATGTGGGGCGACCCGTCCAACTTCTGCTCCACCGGCGAATACACCGTGTTCATGATCGCCGAGGGCACGATCGGCCTCGGCGGTTGGGGCAGCGGCGCCAACGGCATGTACGGCGCCACCGTGGCGGCGGGCGGCGGCCTGCACCCGGGCGGCGCCCTGCGCAACGGCGGCGGCGGCCTCTATGTCGAGGTGGACAATCCCTGGACCTCGCTCGGCGGCGACATGGACATCCGCGCCTGCGACGTGCAGCTGAGCAACTTCCTCGAGTCCTTCGAGCTGGACGACGAGGACACGGGCTACGAGACCGCCGGCGGGACCGATCCGTTCCTGCACATCAACGACGGCGTCGTGGACCTGCTGCAGCTGGTCGAAACCGCGAACTGACGCCCGCGACAGCGGCGCGACGGCAAGGCCCCCGCCCCCCCGGCGGGGGCCTTTGCATGTCCGCGGCGCCGTTCCGACTCAGTTCGCCCGGCCACGGCCCCAAACGCCGCCCGGCGTCGCTTCGCGCTTCGCAGGCGCGATATTTTTTTTGTCTCGTTTTTCTTGGTCTTTTCGTCAAGTGTCGAATTTTACCGCCCGTTCAACGACATGCCGAAATTCGCACGTGATCGCCGCCGCGCTCCGCCGCAGGTTGCGGGACTGGAAGAGGGCGCGGTCCTCCACTAAGATGACCACTGTTTTCAAGCTGCGGTCATTTTCCTTTCGACCCTTCGATTGATGTGCAGGAGGGGAAGGATCGCGGCGCGAGGCCAAGTGTTGCGTAGCGCGGAGAACCCGCGGTCGCACAGGCGTTTCCGGGGCCGGTCGAGAATGGCTGTTTCCGGCGTTTGAATCCGAGTGTCCGCGCCGGCTGAACGCCCGGCGCCAACGGAGAGGTGGCGTGTCATGCTCACCAAACGTTTCGATCCCGCCGTCCGCGCCCGGACCCTTGCGGCCCGCACGCGCGACGCCTTCGCCGAGGAACGCGGCTCCACCACCGTCTGGGCCATCTGCTGGACCATCGGGTTCGCGATGCTCGGCGGCGTGGCGATGGATTCGACCAACGCCTACACCTACAAGACGCGCCTGCAGGCCGTGGCCGACGCCTCGGCCCTCGCCGCGGCGATGAAGATCAAGGACCGCGCGGCCGCCCGCACCGCGGCGATCGAGCTCGCCGCCCTCAACATGCCGGTCGAACAGCACGGCCAGGTGATCCGCCCCGAGGACATCGTGTTCGGCAAGTACAACGGCCAGGGCGAGTTCGTGGCCCTGCCCGACCCGTCGCAGGCGGCCGAGGTGGTGCAGGTCATGGCCGGCCGCGACACCATGCGGGGCAACCCGGTGCCGACCTGGATGTTCCAGTTCGCGGGTCAGGAGAACTGGTCCGTGTCCGCCAAGTCCGTGGCCGTCGCGCTCTATGGCGGCGGCGGCTGGACCGGCGGCGGCGGCGGCGACTGCCCCTCGGCCAACATCATCTCCACCGGCATGCTGCAGACCGCGGCCAACAACACCTACGAGCCGGGCGTCTGCTTCCACGGCCACGAGGAGGTCAAGACCGCGGGCAACGACTACATGCCCGCCGGCGTCTACGTGACCGCGCCCTCGGTCGACCTGGTGACCCTCGGCATGCCGCTCAAGGACGGCTCGGCCTCGCCCGACGCCATCGTCCAGGCGATGGAGACCGAGACCCCGATGCTCGACGCCATGGATGACGGGCTGTTCAGCGCCTACTGGAGCGCGCTGTCCACCGTCGGCTCGACCAAGATGTACACCATCGGCGGCCTCGGCCCGGCGCAGAACTATTTCGGCCCGCCGCTGCCCGAGAGCGTGTTCATGCCGGCCCCGAACGTCGCGGGCCGCGCGAACTACCGCAACAACCTCGGCATTCCCGCCAAGGCGCTGAAGAACTTCAAGTTCGAGGACGGCCAGATCAAGCCCTACGACGTCTGGCAGTGGAACGGCGACATGAACTTCACCGGCGGCGTCTCGCTGTCGCAGACCGCGCTGTTCGTCGACGGCGACGTCAATTTCGGCGGCGGCGCGGACGTGGTGCTCAAGGACGTGTTCATCTTCGCGACCGGCGAGATCAAGAACGCCGGCAACGCGCAGATGGGCTACACGCTGTCCGAGTTCTGCGACATCGGCGAGTACACCGTGACGCTGATTTCCGGCGACCGCACCACGCTGGGCGGCAACGGCAACAGCGGCAAGAAGGAGAACGAGGCCGGCGGCGCCTCGGACGAGCCGATCAAGGGCGCATTCGGCGTGATGATCGTCGCGGGCGGCGGTCTGAACGCGGGCGGCGCGCTGCACCAGGCGGGCGGGCTGTACATCGAGGCGCGCGAGTCGAAGACCAATTTCGCCGGCAACATGCACCTGCGGACCTGCGACAAGCAGCTGTCCTCGTTCCTCGAGCCGTTCATCCTCGATGACGAGGCGTCCGAGGACGGCCTGGTCAGCGAAGCGATCGAGGGCGTCGGCGACGTGCTGGGCGGCGCCCTCTGACGGCGCGGCCCCGGCGGGGCGATCCCCCGCCCCGGTCATGGACGAACAGCACGAAGCCCCCGCCGCGGCGGGGGCTTCTTTCGTTTGCGGGGGAGAGCGGGCGGGTGGCGGCGCGCCTGCGCCGCGCCCGGGTCAGTCGGCCGCGGCGCGCGCCTCGATCGCCTGCCAGACCTTCTCGGCGATGTTGACGCCGTCGAAACGCTCCAGCTCCTGGATCCCGGTGGGGGAGGTGACGTTGATCTCGGTCAGCACGCCGCCGATCACGTCGATTCCGACGAAGACCAGCCCGCGCTCCTTCAGGACCGGGCCGATGGCGGCGCAGATCTCGCGCTCGCGCTCGGTCAGCGCGGTCTTCTCGGGCCGCCCGCCGACATGCATGTTGGAGCGGGTCTCGCCCTTGGCGGGCACGCGGTTGATGGCGCCGACCGGCTCGCCGTCCACCAGGATCACCCGCTTGTCGCCCTCCGAGACCGCGGGCAGGAACTTCTGCATGATCAGCGGCTCGCGGTTCACGCCGGAGAACAGCTCGTGCAGCGAGTTGAGGTTGCGGTCCTCGGGCGTCAGGCGGAACACCCCGGCGCCGCCATTGCCGTAGAGCGGCTTGAGGATGACGTCGCCGTGCCGCTCCTTGAACGCGCGCAGGTCTGCGATGGACCGGGCGATCATGGTCGGGGCGGAAAGCTCCGGGAAGTCGAGGACCAGCAGCTTCTCGGGGCAGTTGCGCACCCAGAACGGGTCGTTGACCACCAGCGTGCCGGGATGGACCCGCTCCAGCAGGTGGGTGTTGGTGATGTAGGCCATGTCGAAGGGCGGATCCTGGCGCAGCAGCACCACGTCGCAATCGTCCATGTCCATGCTCCGGCGCTCGCCGAGGCTGAAATGGTTCCCCCGCTCGCGCCGGACGGTCAGGTCCCAGCCGGTGGCGCGGACCT
Organism: Rhodovulum sp. DZ06; assembly: GCF_050586345.1. Taxonomy (NCBI): domain Bacteria; kingdom Pseudomonadati; phylum Pseudomonadota; class Alphaproteobacteria; order Rhodobacterales; family Paracoccaceae; genus Rhodovulum; species Rhodovulum sp. DZ06. The sequence goes on along the minus strand of NZ_JBOCEF010000027.1, from coordinate 27,876 downwards.
GGCCCTCGTCATAGGCGAGGTCCTCGGGGTGGTAGTAGAACAGCCGGTGCCCGCGGGCCTGGGCTTCCTCCGCCAGGCGGAAGGTGCTGTCGGCGTCGATGTCGACGCCGGCGATCGGATCCATCTGGATGGCGACGGAAAGGCTCATGCGCGGGTTCCCTCCTGGACGCGTGCGGTCGCGGCGCCCGGTTCCCCGGACGCCCTGCCCCTTGGATGTAGCGGGGCCGGGCCGCATGCGCCAGATGGCGCGGCCTTCACGTCCTCGAAACGCGCGGGGGCGCCCCCCGCCGGATCAGTCGTCGAACCAGATGTTGGGAACCTTCTCCATCGCCCCGTAGCGGTCGCAATAGACGAGGTCGAACTGCATCGCCCCGCCCCAGCGGCCATGCGCGTCCATCCAGGCCAGCGCCGCCATGCGCATGCGCTCCAGCTGCGCCCGGGTGATGGAATAGCCGGCCTCCAGAAGCGTGCGCCGCTGCTTCACCTCGACGAAGATCACCACGCCGTCGCGTTCCAGCACCAGGTCCAGCTCCCCGTTGCCGTGAAGCCGCGGCGCGCGCCAGTTCTTGTCGAGCAGCCTCGCGCCGCCCTTCACGTAGCGGCGCAGCGCCGCCTGTTCGGCCAGCATCCCGGCCATTTTCGCAGAGGCGCCGCCGCCGCGCCGCTTCGGCGGAGAGAACGGCCTTTCCCCGGGGATGAAATCGAAGGCCATGGACGTTCTCCTCTCGTTCCGGCGTTCTTGGTTTATCCCCTCGATTTGCGAATGTTCCGTTAACGTTCCTCATCCCGCAGCGCGAGCGCGCGGGTGTAGAGGTCGGCGCGCTTCAGCCCCGTGGCCGCCGCGACCTCCCGGGCCGCGTCCTTGACCGACATCCGGGCCAGCGCGTCCGTCAGCAGCGCGTCGACATCGGCGGCGTCGGCCTTTCTCTCGCCGGGCGGGCCGACGACGATCACCGCCTCGCCGCGGGGCGGGTCCCCGGCCGCGAAGGCGTCGGCGAGGGCGCGCAGCGTGCCGCGGCGGACCTCCTCGAAGCGCTTGGTCAACTCGCGGCAGAACGCCGCCTCGCGGTCTTCGCCCAGCGCCTCGGCCATCTCGGCCAGGGTCGCGGCGGCGCGGCGGGGCGATTCGAAGAAGATCAGCGTGGCGGGGACCGGGGCCAGCTCCTCCAGCGCCCGGCGCCGCGCCCCGGCCTTGGGCGGCAGGAACCCGTTGAACAGGAACCGGTCCGAGGGCAGCCCCGACAGGCACAGCGCCGCCAGCGCCGCGCTGGGACCGGGGGCCGCGGTCAGGGGCAGGTCCTCCTCCACCGCGCCGGCCGCCAGCTTCCAGCCGGGGTCCGAGACCAGCGGCGTTCCGGCGTCCGAGGCATAGGCCACCGACTTGCCCTCGCGCAGAATCTGCATGATCTGCGGGCGGCGTGCGGCGCCGTTGCGGTCGTTATAGGCCACCAGCGGGCGGCCCTTCAGCGGGATGCCGTGAATTTCCATCAGCTTGCGCAGGGTGCGGGTGTCCTCGGCCGCCAGCACGTCCGCCCGCGCCAGCACGTCCAGCGCGCGCAGGGTGATGTCCCCGGCATTGCCGATCGGCGTCGCCACCAGGTGCAGCCCCGGCGGGACCTTGCCGCGGCGGGCGGCGGAGGCGAGCCACGGCTCCAGCGGACCGCCCGCATCGGGCGAGTCCGCCCCGCCGGTTTCCCCTTCATCGCCAAGGGCTTCCGCTGCGTCCGCGCCGGGCGCCGGGCTGTTGCGAACGGGTCCCGCGCCGGGACCGGCCGCGGTCTCGCCCTCTTCCTCGCTTTTCATGAAGGCTCCGTCATGGCAGGACCCATGGGGCGTCCGCGCCCGCCGCCCCCGATCCGGGGCGGGCGGCGCGGCGCCCGAGGGACGGGCGGCGCCAAGACGCGCCGCGCGGTGGAAAATCGAGGAGCCATCATGACCAGCGCATCCGCGACTTGCAATCGACCCCGCCGCCGCGCCCTTCGCGGCCTCGCCCTGGCCGGCATCTGCGCCCTGGCCGCCGCCTGCGGGCAGACCGCCGGCGGCGATCGCGCGCGCGCGCCCCAGGCGGCGCAGCCCGCCGCGCCCGCGACGCCGCAGGCCGACCTCTCGGCCCCGCTGCCGGTCGCGCTGCTGCTGCCCCTCGGGGCCGACGGCGAAGCAGGCGAAAGGGCTCGCGGTGTGGCGGAGGCCGCCCGCATGGCCGCCTCGGAGTTCGGCGCCGAGGCGATCGCGCTGCGCATCCTCGACACCGGCGGGACGCCCGCCGGGGCCGCCGGGGCCGCGCGCCAGGCCGTCGAGGGCGGCGCGCAGCTGATCCTTGGCCCAGCGACCTCTGCGAACACCGGCCCCGCCGCCGCCGCCGCCGCGCCGCGCGGGATCAACGTCATCTCCTTCTCCACCGACGCCACCGTGGCGGGCGGCAATGTCTGGCTCGCCGGGCTGCTGCCCTCGGACGAGGCGCAGCGCGTGCTCGGCTTCGCCGCCCGGAACGGGCGCTCGGGCCTCGGCATCTTCCGCCCCGACACCCCCTACGGCGCCGCCGCCCGCCGCGCCGCGGGCCGCGCCGCCGCCGAGGCGGGGATGACCATCCTCGCCGACACCGCCTACAACCGCAGCTTCGAGGGGATCGAGGCCGCCTCGCAGCCCTACGCGCAGGAGCATCGCGCCGCCGGGGCCGACGCCGTGCTCCTCCCCGAGGACGGGCTGGCGCTGCGCACCGCGGCCGCCTTCCTCGAATTCCACGGCGTCTCGGCGCGGGCGAACAAGTTCCTCGGCCTCGGCACCTGGATCAAGGACCCGGGCACGCTCAAGGAACGCTCGCTGCATGGCGGCTGGTTCGCGGCGCCCGACCCGTTCAGGCTGGCGCAGTTCGAAGACGCGTTCGAGGCCCGCACCGGCCGCCCCGCCACGCCGCTGGCGCACCTGGGCTACGACGTGGTCGCCGCCGCGGCCGAGATGGCCCGGCGCGGCCGCGACGCGGGCGACGCGACGCCCTTCGACGCCGCCGCCATCACCGACCCGGGCGGCTTCGCCGGCGCCACCGGCGCGTTCCGCTTCACCCCGGACGGGCTGAACCGCCGCGCCCTCGCGGTGCTCGAGGTCTCGCCCGAGGGCTTCATCGTCGCCGACCCGGCCCCCGCGGCCGCGCCCGGCCTGCGCCCCGGCTCCTGACCCGGGCCCCCGCGCCCCCCCCCGGCCCCGTCCCCCCGGCCCCGGCGCCGCGCAGGGGACGGCGCGCGGGGCGCCCCCGGCGCCCCTCCGGCCCCGAGCGGGGGGCCCGCCCCCCCGAGGGGCCGGACGCGCCCCCCGAGATGCCAGCGCCCGCGCCGGGCCGACCGAGCCGGGCGCCGACGCCCCTTCCCCTTCCGAGCCCGGACGGACCGCCTTGACCGATCACGACTCCGCCTCCTCCCCCATCGCCCCCGCGCCCGCCCCCGCCGGGCCCGATGAAATCGACAGCGAAGCCATGCTCGCCGACTGGATCGGCTCGCGCCTGATCATGTCCCCGCGCACGCTGTTCGACGCCGCCGCGGTCATGGCGCGGGTCGAGGCCGCCCGCGAAACCGCCGCCGACGACCCCGCCTTCCGCGCCGACGCCGCCCGGATCCTGCGCGAGGCGCTCGAGGCCGGCCGCGCCCGCGTCGCCGACGCGCTGGAAGAGGCCCCCGCCTCCGGCCCCGCCGCCTCCCGCTCCATCGCCTGGGTGACGGACGAAACCGTGCGCGCCACGATCGAGATCGCCCAGCGCTGGCTCGCCCCCAACCCGTCCCCGACCGAGGGCGAGAAGATCGCCGTCCTGGCCGTCGGCGGCTACGGGCGGTTCGAGATGGCCCCGTTCTCGGACGTCGACCTCCTGTTCCTCACCCCCTGGAAATCCACCGGCTGGGTCGAGAAGCTGGTCGAGAACGTGCTCTACCTGCTCTGGGACCTGCGGCTGAAGGTCGGGCACTCGGTCCGCACCATCGACGACTGCATCCGCCTGGCGCGCGAGGACATCACCATCCGCACCGCGCTGCTGGAGAACCGCTTCATCTCCGGCCAGAAGGCGCTGGCCAAGGAGCTGGACCAGCGCCTGTGGTCCGAGCTGTTCGAGAAGACCGGCCCCGAATTCGTCGAGGCCAAGCTCGACGAGCGCGCCCAGCGCCATGCCCGCCACGGCGGCTCGCGCTACCTGCTCGAGCCCAACGTCAAGGAAGGCAAGGGCGGCCTGCGCGACCTGCAGACCCTGTTCTGGATCGCCAAGTACCTCTACCACGCCACCGGGCCGGAAGACCTTGTCGAGAAAGGCTTCTTCACCGAGGACGAGATGCACATCTTCGGCGAGGCCGAGGCCTTCCTGTGGACCGTCCGCTGCCACCTGCACATCAATTCGGGCCGCGCCAACGAACAGCTGACCTTCGACCAGCAGGTCGAGGTCGCCAAGCGCCTCGGCTTCGAGGACGAGGGCGGCCAGCGCGGGGTCGAGCGGTTCATGCAGACCTATTTCAGCCACGCGCGCAACGTGGGCGAGCTGACCCGCATCTTCCTCGCCGCGCTCGAGGCGCAGCACGTGAAGAAGCGCCCCACCATCTCGGGCATCCTGCGCTTCTTCTCGGCCCAGAACAGCCGCGGGGACGACCCGTTCCCGATGCGCGACGGGCGGCTCGACATCCGCTCGGAAGAGGTGCTGACGGGCGACCCGATCAACATCCTGCGCATCTTCAGCCACGCGCTGAAGACCGGCGCGCTGATCCACCCCAACGCGCTGCGGATGCTGGCCGCGCATCTCAACCTCGTCGACGACGACCTGCGCGCCAACCCCGAGGCGAACCGCATCTTCCTCGACCTGATGCTCAACTCCGGCGACCCGGAACGCGCCCTGCGCCGGATGACCGAGACCGGGGTGATGGGCCGCTTCCTGCCCGAATTCGGCCGCGTCGTGGCGATGATGCAGTTCAACATGTATCACCACTACACGGTGGACGAGCACACGATCATGGCGATCCGCACGCTCCACCGCATCGAGAAGGGCGAGCTGAAGACCGACCTGCCCCTGTCCTCGATGATCATGAACGAGGGGGTCGACCGCACCGTCCTCTATGTCGCCCTGCTGCTGCATGACATCGGCAAGGGCCTGCCCGAGGACCATTCCGAGGTCGGCGCCCGGGTGGCGGAGGAGGTCTGCCCCCGCCTCGGCCTGAAGCCGGAGGAGACCGAGACGGTCGCCTGGCTGGTCCGCCACCACCTGCTGATGTCCGACGTGGCGCAGAAGCGCGACATCTCGGACCCGATCACCGTCAAGGCCTTCGCCGACGTCGTCCGCTCGCCCACCCGGCTGCGGCTGCTGCTGGTGCTCACCGCCTGCGACATCATCGCGGTCGGCCCGGGCGTCTGGAACAACTGGAAGGCCCAGCTGCTGCGCCAGCTTTACTCCGACGCGCGCGAACAGCTGACCGGCGGCGCCGAGAGCCGGTCGCGCAAGGAGCGGGTGGCCGAGGCGCAGGCCGCCCTGCGCGAGAAGCTGTCGGACTGGGACGCCGAGGAGCTGGAGGCCGAGATCGCCCGCCACTACCCGGCCTACTGGCTCGGCCTCGACACCGACGCCCATGCCCAGCTGGCGATCCTGGGCCGCGACCGGGCCGAGGACCGGGTCGAGAGCGACATCACCCAGGACACCGCCGCCGACGTCTCGCGCGCCTGCTTCGTGATGGCCGACCACCCGGGCATCTTCAGCCGCATGGCCGGGGCGCTGGCGCTGGCCGGGGCCAACGTGGTGGACGCGCGCACCTTCACCACCAAGGACGGCTACACCTCCTCGGCCTTCTGGATCCAGAGCTCGGAGGGCAAGCCCTATGACCGCACCCAGCTCGACCGCCTGCGCCGCACCATCAAGCGCACGCTGAACGGCGAGGTGGTGGCGCGCGACGCCCTCAAGCCCAAGCGCAAGGTCAAGAAGCGCGAGAGCAAGTTCACCGTCCCGACCCGGGTGACCTTCGACAACTCCAGCTCGGACATCTACACGGTGATCGAGGTGGACACCCGCGACCGGCCGGGGCTGCTTTATGACCTCGCGCGCGGGCTGGCGGCCTGCAACACCGCCATCGCCTCGGCGATCATCGCCACCTATGGCGAGCAGGCGGTGGACGTGTTCTACGTGCGCGACCTGTTCGGGCTGAAGATCCGCAACGCCTCGAAGATGGAGCAGATCGAAGAGGCGATCCGCGAAGCGGTGGAGCGCGCGGGCCAGTCGGACGGCTGACGCGCCCTCGCCTGGATGGGGAGGCGGGGCGGGGACCGGCGCGGCCGGGCCCGCCCGCCTCGCCCGGGCCCGTCCGCCGGCGGTCGGAGGCCGGTCGGCGCCGGCCCTGCTCCGCCCCCTTCTCCGCGCCGCCGCCTTGCCGGGCCGGTCACGGCGCGCCTCCTCCCCCCGCCCCTTCATCTCCCTGCCCCTTCATCTCCCCGCCCCGTCATCGGCGCGGCGGCCCCGGACCCGCCGCGGGATCGCGCGATCCCGGGCGACGAGGCTGGGCCGTCGCGGGGACCTCCGGGCTTGACGGAATGCCGTGAACGTGGTTCATGAACATTGTTCATTGACCTTCATTCGCGGCGGAGTCCGTCCCATGCAGATATTCCTGATCATCCTGGCGCTGTTCCTGGTCTCGGCCCTTCTCGGCTATGGCGCGGCGCGCATCCTGCCCGCGCTCGCCGCGCTCCCGGCCCTCGGGGCGGTGGCGTTCCTGGCGCAGCTCCATGCCGAGGCCGAGGGCCGCGCGGCGCTCGGCGTCTTCATGCTCGGCCTGTTCGTGCTGCCCCCGATCCTGGTCGGGCTGCTGAGCGGCGGCGCCGCCGCGCGCAGGCGGATCCGAAATCGCACCGAGTGATTTTGAATTTGACTCCCCCCACCGCCCGCCTATCTCGCCATTCACGATTAATGACAGTGAACTGACCAAGGAGATTAGATCCATGTCGAACGGCAATGGCAGCAACCCGATCCTTGCTTTCGCGGTGGGCGCCCTGCTCGTGGCGGTCTGCGGCCTCGGTTACCTCGCCTATACGGACCAGCCGCCCTTCGGCCCGGACGAGGCCTCGGTGACCATCGAGCTTCCGGACGTCTCCGTCGACGAGGGCTGATCCCCCGACAGGCCGCATCCCGGCCGACCGAGTTCGATGCAACGCCCTGCGCCCCGTCCCGGCGCAGGGCGTTCTTCTTTGCGCGCCCGCCGGTCTGCGCCCCCCCCGGCCGCGACCCGCCTGCCCCCCCGCCGGGAGGTTCCCGTCCTGGTCGCTCCCACGGGAGAAAAGGCGACAGGATCATGGAGGAGGCGCCGCCCACCATCGTCGCACGCCTTGTCGGCGGCGGCGCCGGATACGCGCCCGGCCGCCGCGTCGGAGGGCACGGCGTTTCTCGCCGGGCGCGGCTGGATCGCGGTCGAGGACGCCGCCACGCGGGGCGCGCCGCCGTCCATCGCCCTCCTCGCCGCCCTCCTCGCCGCGCCGGTCCTGATGGTCGCGCCGATGGCCCCGGCCCTGCCGCGCGGCGCCGCCCCCGGGGCCTGGCGGCGCAGACGCCGCGCCCCTGGCTGATCCACCGCGCGCGCGGGCCGGGCGCGCAACCGGGGAAGGCCCGGCCACGGGCCGGGGCGGGCGGGCGGGCGATGCGGCGCGCAGCGGCGCGAGTCCCGCCCAGCCCCCCCGCGCCCCTCCGCCGCGCCGCCGCCGCCTCCCCTTCACCTCCCGGCCATTTCCGGCGCATAGAGAGGGATCAGCCCGCCGCCCCGGCCCGCCGCCAGACCCGGAGTCCCCGCCCATGTCCCGCCTCTTCCGCGCCTTCGCCACCGTCGGCGGCTGGACCATGGCGAGCCGCATCCTCGGCTTCGCGCGCGACATCGCCATCGCCGCCGCCCTCGGGGCCGGCCCCGCGGCCGAGGCCTTCGTCATCGCCTTCTCGCTGCCCAACCTGTTCCGGCGCTTCTTCGCCGAGGGCGCGTTCAACATGGCCTTCGTGCCCATGTTCACCAAGAAGCTGGACGGCGAGGGCGACGCCCCCGCCCGCGCCTTCGCCGAGGACGCCATGGCCGGGCTCGCCTCCGTCCTCGTGGTCCTGACCCTGGTCGCCATGGCCGCGATGCCCTGGATGGTGCTCGGCCTCGCCTCGGGCTTCGCCGATGACGGGCGGCTGGCGCTGGCGACCGATTACGGGCGCGTCGCGTTTCCCTACATCCTCTTCATCTCCATCGCCGCGCTGCTCTCGGGGGTGCTGAACGCGCTCGACCGCTTCGCCGCCGCCGCCGCCGCGCCGGTGCTGCTGAACGTGATCCTGCTCGCGGCCCTCGGTCTCGCCGCGCTGTTCGGGCTCGATGACGGGCGCACCCTGGTCTGGGGCGTCGCGGCGGCGGGCGTGGCGCAGATGGCGATGCTCTGGCGCGCCGCCGCGAAGGCCGGGATGCGCCTGCGCCTGCGCCGCCCGCGGATGACGCCCGAGCTGAAACGGCTGGCGATCATCGCCGCCCCCGCCGCCCTCGCCGGGGGCGTGGTGCAGATCAACCTCGTGGTCGGCCGCCAGGTCGCGTCGCATTTCGACGGCGCCGTCGCCTGGCTCTACTACGCCGACCGCCTCTACCAGCTGCCCCTCGGGGTGGTCGGCGTCGCCATCGGCGTGGTCCTCCTGCCCGACCTCTCGCGCCGCCTGCGGCAGGAGGACGAGCTTGGCGGCCGCGCCGCCGCCAACCGGGCCGCCGAGTTCGCCCTCGCCCTGACCCTGCCCGCCGCCATCGCGCTGGCGGCGATCCCGGGGCCGCTGGTTTCGGTCCTGTTCGGCCGCGGCGCCTTCGGGCCCGAGGACGCCGAGGCCACGGCGCTGGCCTGCGCGGTCTACGGCCTCGGCCTGCCCGCCTTCGTGCTGCAAAAGGTCCTCCAACCGATCTATTTCGCGCGCGAGGACACGCGGACGCCGTTCAAGATCGCGCTCTGGGGCATGGCCGCCAACCTCGTGCTCGCCATCGGCCTCGCGCCCGTGATCGGGTTCCTCTCGGCGGCCGTGGCCACGACGGCGGCGGGGTGGATCAACCTCGCCATGCTCTATCGCGGCGCGCGCGGCTTCGGCCAGGCGGCGCGGCCCGACGCGCGGCTGATCGCCCGCACGCCGCGGATCCTGGCGGCGAGCCTGCTGATGGGTCTCGGGGCCTGGGCGCTCGCGGGGCTGTCCGCCGACGTCCTCGCCGCGCCGGGGCTGCGCATCCTCGCGCTCGGGCTGATCGTCGCCGCGGCGATGGCCATCTACTTCGCCGCCGCCGCCGCCCTCGGGGGGCTGTCGGTCTCCGAGCTCAAGGGCATGGTCCGCCGCGGACGTTGAGCGCCGCGCCGCCCGGGCCCCGCGCCGGGGGCAGGCCCGGCACGGGCCGGGGCGGGCGGGCGATGCGCCGGGGCGCAGCCCCGCGCGAGTCCCGCGCGCCGCCCCCGCCTGCCGCCCCCGCCTGCCGCCCCCGCCTGCCGCAACGGCGCCGTTATCGACCCCGGTGCGCGCGCGCAACCCCAACGCGCGGCTTGCACCGGGCGCCCCCCTGCGCCTATTGGAACGCATGGAAAGCAAGAAACTCGTGTTCAAGGCCTACTCGGTCCACCTGCTGACGGCCACCGGCGCCATCTTCTCGATGCTCGCCATCATCAGCGCGGCCGAACAGTCCTGGTCGCAGATGTACCTGTGGCTGGTCGTCGCCTTCGCCGTGGACGGCATCGACGGCCCCCTCGCGCGCCGCTACGACGTGCGCAAGACCGCGCCGATCATCGACGGCGTGCTGCTCGACCTGATCATCGACTTCCTCACCTACGTCTTCATCCCGGCCTTCGCCCTCTACCAGTCCGGCCTGCTGCCCGGCTGGACCGGCTGGCTGGCGGTGCTCGGAACCTCCTTCGCCTCGGCGCTCTATTTCTCCGACACCCGCATGAAGACCGCCGACAACTCCTTCTCCGGCTTCCCCGGCTGCTGGAACATGGTCGTGCTGGTGTTCTTCGCCACCCAGCCGCCCTGGCAGCTGATGCTCCTCATCATCGCCGTGCTCGCCACCCTGATGTTCTTCCCGGTCAAGTTCATCCACCCGGTGCGCACCAAGCGCTGGCGCGCCGTCTCGCTGCCGGTCACCGCCGCCTGGGTCGGCCTCGCCATCTTCGCCGCGCTCACCGATTTCGACCTGCACGGGATCGCCGAGATCGCGCTGATCGCCTGCAGCATCTACCTGCTCGGCGCCGGCGCCGCGCAGCAGCTGATCCCCGCGCGCAAGGGCTGAGCCGCGCGCCGCGCGCGCCACCCAACCCGAAAACGCAAAAGGGGCCGCAACCGCGGCCCCTTTTCGCATCCCCATGACGCCTGCGCCCCCGGCGCGCGCCCCTCACCGCTCCGGCTTCGGGATCACCCACCAGGCCGCGAACCAGCCGGCGAGGAACCCGCCCAGGTGCGTCTCCCACGCCATGAAATCGGCCAGCAGCACCGAGATCACCGCGTTGATCGCCACCAGCCCCCCCATCGACACCGCGAAGGCCCCGACCGAGCCGCCGCGGTGCCGGATGAAGGCCAGCTCGGCGTATTTCAGCACCCCGATCAGCCCGAACACGACGCCCGAGACGCCCACCATCGGCGCGTCCGACTGCGCGATCAGCCCGAAGCACAGCGCGCCCCCGACCGCGGTCGCCCCGAAGAACAGCGCGAAGAGCGGCGCGCCGAAGATCCGCATCGTCACCAGGCCCAGCGCCATGAACGCCGCGCAGTTCATCAGCATGTGCTCGAGCGAGCCGTGCAGGAACGCGTAGGTCAGCATGTTCCACGCCACCTGCGGCGGCGCCGGGCGGCCCGCCACCAGGTCGTCGAACCACGGGTCGTAGAACGAGAACTGCTGATACGCCTCCCACCGCCAGCCCTGCGGCAGGACCCCGACATCGGAGAGCTGGAACAGCACCTCGATCACCGCGAAAATCGCGGTCAGCCCGAACACGATCCGGCGGTGATGGGACCTGAGCGGCGGCAGGGGCGGAAACTGGAACATTCTCTCTCCGGTCGACGGACCCCACGCGGCGCCCCCGCGCCTTGACCATGCGGCGGGGCCGTCCGATAAGGCCGGACCAATTAATAGCCGCTCAAGAGGAACGGTCATGACGGACATGCCGACGCAGGCTGGCGACGCCGCCGCCACGCACCCCCGCCGCGTCTTCTCGGGCGTTCAGCCCACGGGCAACCTTCATCTGGGCAACTACCTCGGGGCCGTCAAGCGCTTCGTCGAGATGCAGGATGAAGGCCTGGGCGAGACGCTCTACTGCATGGTCGACCTGCACGCGATCACCACCTGGCAGGACCCGGCCGAGCTGACCCGCTCGATCCGCGAGCTGGCCGCCGCCTTCATGGCCTGCGGGCTCGACCCGAAAAAGTCGATCCTGTTCAACCAGTCCCAGGTCGCCGCCCATGCCGAGCTCGGCTGGATCTTCAACTGCGTCGCGCGGGTCGGCTGGCTCAACCGCATGACCCAGTTCAAGGAGAAGGCCGGCAAGAACCGCGAGAACGCGAGCGTCGGCCTCTACGGCTACCCGGTGCTGATGGCCGCCGACATCCTGGCCTACCAGGCCACCCACGTGCCGGTGGGCGAGGACCAGAAGCAGCACCTGGAGCTGACGCGCGACATCGCGACCAAGTTCAACAACGACTTCGGCTGCCCGGACTTCTTCCCGCTCCCCGAGCCGATCATCGAGGGCGCGGCCACCCGCGTCATGTCGCTGCGCGACGGCTCCAAGAAGATGTCCAAGTCCGACGCCTCGGACATGTCCCGCATCAACCTGACCGACGATTCCGACGCCATCGCCCAGAAGATCCGCAAGGCGCGCACCGATCCCGACCCGCTGCCCGGCAGCCTCGAGGGGCTGGCCGAGCGGCCCGAGGCGCGCAACCTGGTGGGCATCTACGCCGCGCTGGCCGACACCACGGCCGAGGCGGTGGTGGCCGAGTACGCGGGCGCCCAGTTCGGCGCCTTCAAGCCCGCCCTCGCCGACCTGGCGGTCGAGAAGCTCTCGCCCATCGCCGGGCGGATGCGGGAATTCCTGGCCGACCCGGCCGAGATCGACCGCATCCTCGGCGACGGGGCCGAGCGGGCGGCGGCGATCGCCAACCCGATCATCGACGCGACCTATGACAAGGTCGGGCTGCTGCGCTCGCGCCCGCGCTGATCCGCGCCCCATCGCACGACCGCGAACGCCCCCGCAGCCGCTGCGGGGGCGTTTTGCGTCCCGCCCGGCCCCCTCAGGCGCCCAGCGCCGCCTGCACGTCCTTGCCCCACCCGAGGTGCAGCGTCCCGTCATCCGCCTCGATCACCGGGCGCTTCATCAGCGCCGGGTGCGCGGCGATCAGCGCCAGCGGATCGCCCGCCCGCGCCTCCTCCGGCAACCCCCGCCAGGTGGTCGAGCGGGTGTTGAGCAGCGCCGCGCCGAACGCCGCCTGGAACCGCTCCAGCGTCGCGCGGTCCAGCGGCGCGGCCCGCACGTCCACCAGCTCCGCGCCCGTCGCCTTCACCGCCTTGCGGCAGGCGTCGCAGTTCTTCAGCCCGTAGATCTTCATCGCATCCTCCTGTGCGCGCGCGGATTTCCCCCGCTTGTCGCCCGCCGCGCGCCCGTCCGCAACGGCGCCGTTGCACGAAGCGGGGCGCTGCGTCATCCTCGGGGGTCCCGGCCCGCGTCACGCGCGGGCGCCACGAGGATGGGCCCATGCGCAAGTTCCTGGTCGTCATCGACGAGACGCCCGAATGCCTCAACGCCGTGCGCTTCGCCGCGCGCCGCGCCTACAAGACCGGCGGCGGGCTGCAGATGCTCTTCATCCTGCGCCCCGAGGAGTTCCAGCACTGGATCGGCGTGGCCGAGGTGATGCGCCAGGAGGCCTATGACGCCGCCGAGGCCCGTTTCATCGAGCTTGCGGGGAAATTGCAGGACAATGTCGGCATCATGCCCGAATTCGTGATCCGCGAGGGCGACGCCAAGGACCAGGTGCTGGCCCAGATCAAGGAGGACCCGGAGATCGGCGTCCTGGTGCTGGGCGCGGGGGCCGAGGGCGAAGGGCCCGGGCCGCTGGTCTCGGCCCTCGCCACCGGGCGCATGGCCGGGCGGCTGCCGGTGCCGCTGACCATCGTGCCGGGGCACATGACCCGCGAAGAGGTGATCGCGATCGCGTGACGCCCTCCCCCCCCGCGACGGCGGGAGGGCCGGGACGTCTCAGCGGGGCGTCTTTCCGGGGCGACGGGCTCAGACCCGCTCCACCACCACGCCGGCGCCCTCGATCATCAGGCAGCCCGCGGTCAGCGGGAAGCGCCATCGCAGGCGCCCGTCGCTTTCGTCCTCGGACACGCCTGCGACATTGCCTTCGCCGCCCATCATGTCCAGCCGCACGAGGTCGAGCAGGCCCGTCACATGGGCCACCTCGGCGAACCGGACCTTGAGCGAGAAGGAGCCGTCGGCGTCATGCTTGCGCACCCCGCCGAAGATGAGCTCCGCCGCGCGCGCGTTGGGAAGGACCGCCACCCCTTCCAGGCGGGCGGCTTCGAAAGAAAGTTCGCTGAAAGGCATATCGACTGATCCACCGACAAATCCGGTTTTCATGAAACTTGAATTTCACAGAGTACCCTAACCAGAACAATTGGGCGCGACGTCGCGCCCCCCCCCGCGCCCACCCGCCCGCACGGCATCGAAGGCGCGCCCGGCCCGGCGCGCCCGTTTCCCGACGTGACAGTTTAGAATCATTCTTGAACTTCGGGCCGCTTCGGCGCACATGTAACCGCGAAGGAGATCCGCGATGTTCATTCAGACCGAATCCACGCCCAACCCGGCGACCCTGAAATTCCTGCCCGGCCAGTCGGTGATGACCGCCGGCGCCGCCGACTTCCCGGCGCGCGACAAGGCCGCGGCCTCTCCGCTCGCCACCCGCATCTTCGCGGTGGACGGGGTCGAGGGCGTGTTCCTCGGGCCCGACTTCATCACCGTGACCAAGGCCGACGCCCGCGACTGGGCGCACCTGAAGCCCGGCGTGCTCGGCGCGATCCTCGAACACTACCAGTCCGGCGAGCCGGCGGTGAAGGGCGACGACGCCTCGGTCGGCCATGCCGAGCATGACGGCCCGGACGCCGAGATCGTCGGCCAGATCAAGGAGCTGCTGGACACCCGCGTGCGCCCCGCCGTGGCCCAGGACGGCGGCGACATCACCTTCCACGGCTTCGAGCGCGGCGTGGTCTACCTGCACATGCAGGGCGCCTGCGCGGGCTGCCCGTCCTCGACCATGACCCTCAAGGCCGGGATCGAGAACCTGCTGCGCCACTACATCCCCGAGGTGTCCGAGGTGCGTCCCGTCGGGGTCCAGTTCTGATCCCGCCCGGGACCTGCCCAGGAACCGACGGACACGGACGGAAGATGACCGACACGGCCCAAGGCGGCGCGATCCTCGCGCTCGACAGTTCAGCCGCGCTCTGCGCCGCCGCGATCCTTCGCGGCGGCGTCGTGCTGTCTGCGCGCTCCGAACCCATGGCCCGCGGCCAGGCCGAGCGGCTGGTGCCGCTGGCGCAGGAGGTGGCGGCCGAGGCGGGCGCGGCCCCGCGGGACCTCGCCGCCGTCGCCGTCTGCACCGGGCCGGGCAACTTCACCGGCGTGCGCATCGGGGTGGCCGCCGCCCGCGGGCTGGCGCTGGCGCTGGGGGTCCCGGCGATCGGGGTGAACCGGCTCGAGGCGCTGGCCGCCGACACGCCCGGGGAGCTGGTCCTCGCCGCCCTGCCGACCCGGCGCGGGGAGATCCACGCGGGGCTGTTCGAAACCGGCGCCCCCGTCAACGTGGCTGTCCCCGTCCCCGTCGCCGCGCCGGTCACCGGCGCCCCTGCGGACGTCGCCGCCGCGCTCGCGCCCCATCTCGCGGGCCGCGCCGCCGCGATGCGCGGGGCCGAGGCCGAGGCGCTGGCCGAGGCGCTCTCCGCCCTCGGCGCCGCGCCCTTCGCCGCCGTCGATCCCGCCGACAGCCCCGCGCCCGGGACCATCGCCCGCCTCGCCGCCGCGGCGCTCGCCGCGGGCGGCGCGCCGCCGCGCGCCGCGCCCGTCTACCTGCGCCCCGCCGACGCCGCGCCGTCCTCGGACCGCCCGCCGGCGCTGCTCGATGGCTGAGGGGGCGGAGGTCCGCGCCGCGGGGGCGCAGGAC
The DNA here is from genome assembly GCF_050586345.1 of Rhodovulum sp. DZ06. Lineage (NCBI taxonomy): Bacteria > Pseudomonadati > Pseudomonadota > Alphaproteobacteria > Rhodobacterales > Paracoccaceae > Rhodovulum > Rhodovulum sp. DZ06. The sequence goes on along the minus strand of NZ_JBOCEF010000027.1, from coordinate 12,698 downwards.
GCCGCCACCCTCTCCGCCCTCCACCAAGCCGCCTTCGCGGGCATGGAGCGGGGTTGGAGCGCGGAGGAATTCGCTTCGCTGATCGCCGCGCCGGGGGGCTTCGCGCTGCTCGCCGCGCCCGTCCCCGGCGCCGCCGCCACCGCCTTCCTGCTGGGCCGCGCCGCGGGCGGCGAGGCGGAACTGCTCAGCATCGGGGCCGCCCCCGCCGCCCGCCGCATGGGCCTGGGCGCCGCGCTGCTCGCCCGGTTCGACGCCGAGGCGCGGGCCCGCGGGGCCGAGGCGGCGTTCCTGGAAGTCGCCGTCGACAACCCGGGGGCCGAGGCCCTCTACCGCCGCGCCGGGTGGGCCGAGGTCGGCCGCCGCCGCGCCTATGCCGAGCGGCCGGGCGGCGCGCGGGTCGACGCGCTGGTGCTGCGCCGGGACTACGGCTGAGCCGCCGCGCCCGGGACGCTCAGAACCACTGCCCCGGCTCGATCACCCCCGCGTCGAGCAATTCGCCCGAACTCCACCCCCAGGAGCGCGCCCCGGACCAGCCGAGTTCGGGCGGGTTCTCGGCCATCTCGGGCTGGGCGAGCAGCGCGCGCGCGGTGCGGAAGGACATCACCGCCATGGTCGGGCTGCGGTGCCAGGCGCCCGACAGCCCGTCCGCCTTCGGATCGCCGAGGCGGAAGGTCTCGTCCGGGGTCATCCCCGCGAAGGCCCGGAAGAAGGCGGTGCGGTCGAGCCGCGGCGGCCGGGCGAACCGCTCCTGGAACCGCCAGCCGACGCCGCCGTAAAGGCGCGGCGCCTCGGGCGGGACCGGGCCGGCGCCCTCAGCCTCCCACGGCTCGGGCGCGCCGGTCAGCGCGAAACAGCCGCCGAGATCGTAGAGCGCGCGGCCCGGCGGCGCCCAGTCGGGATCGTCCGCCTCGGCCGCGGCGGCGAGGCCCGGCGCGTGCATGTCCACGACCCAGCCGCCGACGCCGCGCCGCCGCTCCCCCTCCTGGAAGGCGGCGAGATCGGCGAGGCCGCGGCTCTCGCACCAGGGGAAGACGGGGAATTCGCCGTTGAACAGCGGCAGGACCCAGCGCCCGTCAAGCGCGGGGGCGAGGGCGGCGAGCCAGGCGGGGGCCGCGTCCCGCCCCACCGGACCGGCGGGCACGGGGACGAGGGCGGCGGGCGAAAGACCAAGATCCTGCGCCGCCGCCGCGGCCCGGCGAAGCGCCGCGTCGGGGCCGATCACGACCAGCGCCGCGGCCCCGAGGCGCAGCGCCCAGCGGGCCGAGGCGGCGGCCATCAGCGCGCCGTCGCACAGCAGCGCCGCGACCGGGCCGGGCGGCGCCGCGCGAAGCCCCTTCAGCCCTTGATCGACCTGGCGTGCAGGCCCCATATGAAACCGCATCGGACCTCCCGGCCGTCGCCCCCACATTCGAGCAGCGTTTCACCGGCTTGCGGATGGATTGAAAAGGCCATTCGTTAACACTTCGTGAATCGGCCTTGAGCGTCGTTCAAACCTGCGGGTTGTCCAAAGTCGTCGCAGAAATCGCCTTACGGGCAATTGACCCCTTTTCTGTTTTTATCTATTCCATAACTCGGGCTCTGGATATTCCGCGGCCGGGCGCAGGGAACACTCCCGGTCGCATCCGAACCCATCCGTGCACAAGCACGACATTCCATAGTGAGGGAACACATGACCGACTCCCCGATGCTGGAGAAATCCGAGATCCTCGCGCTGACCTCGGAAATCGTCTCCTCCCACGTCTCCAACAACCCCGTCCCGACCGGCGACCTGCCGGGCGTGATCCAGTCCGTCTACGACAAGCTCAACGAGCTGGCCGTCGACAAGCCCGAACCGAAGGTCGAGCTGGTCCCGGCCGTGCCGATCAAGAAATCGGTGACCGACGATTACATCGTGTGTCTCGAGGACGGCAAGAAGCTCAAGATGCTGAAGCGGCACCTGAAAACCGCTTACGACATGACCCCCGAAGACTATCGCGCCAAGTGGGGCCTGTCCGCCGACTACCCGATGGTGGCCCCGGCCTATGCGCGCAAGCGCCAGGAACTGGCCAAGGAAATCGGCCTCGGCCGCAAGCCGCGCAAGTCCGCGGCCTGATCGGGACGACCTGCCGGCGCGATCCGGCCGGGCCCGCGCGCGGCGCCGCCAATTTCCGGGGGCGACGTTGCGGGCCGGGCCGGGCGCCTGTAAGGAGCATCGGTGTGCGGAGTGGCGCCGCGCACCCTTCATGAAAGGGCGACGAGCGGAGTGGCGCCGCACGTCGCCCTGTTTCTGTTTGCACGCGCCCCCGGGGCGCCCCGGAGGACCCCTCGATGAGCGATCCGCGCAAGTTGTTCGTCCGCACCTATGGCTGCCAGATGAACGTCTACGATTCGGAGCGCATGGCCGCGGCCCTCGCGCCCGAGGGCTACGAGACCGTCGAGACCCCCGAAGACGCGGACCTGATCCTTCTGAACACCTGCCATATCCGCGAGAAGGCCGCCGAGAAGGTGTATTCCGAGCTCGGCCGCCTGAAGCCGCTGCGCGAGGCGAAGCCCGACCTGAAGATCGGCGTCGCCGGCTGCGTCGCCCAGGCCGAGGGCGAGGAGATCCGCCGCCGCCAGCCGATGGTGGATTTCGTGGTCGGCCCGCAGACCTATCACCGCCTGCCGAAACTGGTGCGCGACGGCGGCGTCGACATCGACTTCCCCGAGGAAGACAAGTTCGACCACCTGCCCAAGGACAAGCGCGCCGCCCGCGCCCCCGCCGCCTTCCTGACGGTGCAGGAAGGCTGCGACAAGCTCTGCGCCTTCTGCGTCGTGCCCTACACCCGCGGCGCCGAGGTCAGCCGCCCCGCGCAGCGGCTGGTGGACGAGGCGAAGGCGCTGGCGGACAGGGGCGTGCGCGAGATCACGCTGCTGGGGCAGAACGTCAACGCCTATCTCGGCGAGGGGCCGGACGGCGACTGGACCCTGGCGCGGCTGGTGCGCGAGCTGGCGAAGATCGAGGGGCTGGCGCGGATCCGCTACACCACCTCGCACCCCAACGACATGAGCGAGGACCTGATCGCCGCGCATGGCGAGGAACCCAAGCTGATGCCCTATCTGCACCTGCCGGTGCAGTCGGGATCGGACCGGATCCTGAAGGCGATGAACCGCAAGCACACCCGCGATGAATACTTCCGGCTGATCGAGCGCATCCGATCCGCGCGCCCCGACATCGCGATGTCCGGAGATTTCATCGTCGGTTTTCCGGGCGAGACCGAGGCGGATTTCGAGGACACGCTCGACCTGTGCCGCCAGGTTCGGTACGCGGCCTGCTATTCGTTCAAGTATTCGCCCCGTCCCGGCACCCCCGCCGCGGGCGCCGCGGACATGGTCGCGCCGGACGTCGCGCAGGAGCGGCTGGTGCGCCTGCAGGCGCTCCTGACCGAGCATCAGCGCGATTTCCAGGCCTCGATGGTCGGCAAGCGCATGGACGTGCTGATCGAAAAAGCCGGGCGCGAGGCGGGCCAGATGGTCGGCAAATCGCCCTGGCTCCAGGCCGTCCACCTGCAGGCGGACCCGTCCGACGTGGGCCGGATCGTCGAGGTCGAGATCACCGGGGCGATGCCAAATTCGCTGGCCGGCCGCCGCGTCGGCTGAGGGCGCCCGGCGCGGGGCTTTCCTGACCCGCGCCTTCAGGGTCTGGATGAACGAAGGGGCGGCCCGCCGGGGCCGCCCCTTTCGCCTTTCCGGGTCGCCTTCCCGGCTCGCCTCTCCGGGTCGCCGCTCCGGGCGCCGCGCGGCGGGGGCGCGGGCGCGCCCGTCACTCCGCCGCCGCCTCCTGCGCCATGGCGGGGATCGTCACCTCGAACACCGCGCCGCCATGGGGGCCGCCGGCGGCCTCCGCCAGCACCAGGTCGCCGCCGAAGCGGCGCATGATCTGGCGGCTGATCGCCAGCCCCAGCCCCGCGCCGCCGGTATCGGTCCGGTCCCACCCGCGGGAGAATTTCTGGAAGATCCGCTCCACGTCCCGCTCGGCCACGCCGGGGCCGTTATCGGCGACCTCGAAGCGCAGCAGCTCGCCGTCCCGCCGCCCGGTGACGGTGACCAGCGGCGCGTCCTTGTCGTTGTATTTCAGCGCGTTGGACACGAGGTTGATGAAGACCTGCGCCAGCCGGTCCGGCTCGGCCAGCGCCTGGGCGGGGATCGGCAGCGCCCCGACCTCGAGCCGCCCGCCCGCCTCGCGCGCGACGCCGCGGGTGGTGTCGACGGCGCGGCGCACGGCGTCGGCGGCATCGACGGGGGCGGTGGGAATGGCGCCCTCGCCGCGCTCCAGCACGTTGAGTTCAAGGATCTGGTTCAGAAGCCGCGTCAGGCGCAGGCTCTCGTCATGGATGATGGTCAGGAAGCGGCGCGCCTGGTCGTCCGACAGGTCCTCCGTCTCCAGCAGGATCTCCGAGAAGGAGCGCACGGCGGTCATCGGCGTGCGCAGCTCGTGGCTCACCTGGGAGAGGAAGTCGTCCTTGCGCGCATCCAGCTCCCGCAACTGGGCGTTGGCGGCGCGCAGCTGCTCGGCCGCGGCCTCCAGCTCGCGGCTCTTGCGCTCCACCTCGGCGGCGTATTCCACCAGCTGCGCGGTCTCGTCGGCGATGCGCATCAGCTCGCCCAACGAAATCGTCTCGCCCCCCGCGGCCTGGGAGACCATGGCATGGGCGGACGCGGCGCCGACGGAGCCCGCCAGCTCCCGCTCCAGCCGCGCGATGAACACGTCCGTCGCGGCGGGAAGCCCGCCGTCCAGCCCCTGCTCCGCCGCCGCCTGGGCGAAGAGGCGCCGGGCCGTCTCCACCCCCAGGATCCGCTGGGCGAGGATGAACAGGTCCTCGGCCGCGGCGGAGCGCTGCACGAAGCGGTCGGCATCGCCGGAGGCGGTGCGGAACACGTCGACGAAGAGCGCGGATTGCAGCCACTCGATGGGTTTCGGCTCGCGCATCAGCGAAATGCCCACCAGCAGCGCGATGTTCACGGACAGGGACCAGAACACGGCATGGACCAGCGGGTCGAACCCCTCGAGCCCCAGCAGCGCCGAGGGGCGCAGCAGGCCGATCCCGAACGGCCCCTCGGCCAGCACCGAGGCGGGCATCAGCCAGGTGCCCGGGAAGGTCGGCAGCACCAGGCACCACAGCCAGACCAGCGCGCCCGCGGTCAGCCCCGCCACCGCGCCGCGCCCCGTGGCCTGGCGCCAGTAGAGCCCGCCGATCAGCGGCGGGACGAACTGCGCCGCGCCTGCAAAGGCGACGAGGCCGAGCGAGTAGAGCGTGCCCGACCCCTCGGTCAGGCGGTAATAGGCGAAGCCCATCAGCATGATGCCCACGATGGACGCGCGGCGGGAGATGAGCAGCAGGCTGCGCACGTCGCCCGAGCGCGTCACCTCGCCCCCCGTCGCCCGCAGCGCCAGCGGCGTGACGATGTGGTTCGACACCATGGTCGACAGGGCGATGGAGGCGACGATGACCATGGAGGTGGCCGAGGAGAAGCCGCCGAGGAAGGCGAGGATCGCCAGCTCCTGCTGCCCATGCGCCAGCGGCAGGGTGAGCACGAACATGTCCGGCTCGCCGCCCGCGTCGAACTCGGCCAGCCCCGCCCCGGCGATGGGCAGCACGAAGATCGAGATCAGCAGAAGATAGGCCGGGAACAGCCAGGAGGCGGTGGCCAGGTGCCGCTCGTCCGCGTTCTCCACCACCGTCACCTGGAACTGGCGCGGCAGGCAGATCACCGCGGCGGCGGAGAGGCCCATGATGGTGACCCAGCGCGGGCCGAAGACCTGCTCGGGGTCCAGCATCTCGGCCGGGATGCGGTCGAGCGCGCCGGAGACGCCCCCGCCCACGCCCCAGACCACGAAGACCCCGACGGCGACGAGGGCGCCGAGCTTGACCACCGCCTCGATGGCGATGGCGGCGACGACGCCGTGGTGGCGCTCGTTCGCATCCACGTTGCGGGTGCCGAACAGGATGGTGAACACCGCCATGCCCGCCGCCACCCAGAAGGCGGTGGCCACGCCCCCGGCGAAATCCGCGCCGCCGACGATCGAGAAGCTCTGCGTCACGGCCTTGAGCTGCAGCGCGATATAGGGGGTGGAGGCGAGCACCGCGATCAGCGTCACCAGCACCGCCAGCGCCGGGGACTTGCCGTAGCGCGAGGAGAGCAGGTCCGCGACCGAGGTGATGCGCTGCGCCCGCCCGATGCGCACCAGCTTGCGCAGGAGCCACCACCAGCCGACGAAGACCAGCGTGGGGCCGAGATAGATGGTCACGAACTCCAGCCCCGTGCGGGCGGCGGAGCCGACGGCGCCGTAGAAGGTCCAGCTGGTGCAGTAGACCGAGATCGAGAGCGTGTAGACCAGCGGCCCCTGCAGGATCCGCGCGCGCCCCTGCGCCGTGCGCCGGTCGGCCCAGGCGGCGACCCCGAACAGGAACGCCACGTAGGCCACGCAGATCATGATGACGACGTCGGGCCCCAGGGTCATGGGCGTCTCCCGGTCATGGGCGGCTCCGCGGCGCGGGGCGGCCGGCGCGGCGGGCGGCGCCGTGCAGCTCGAGCCGCCGGCGCAGGCGTCCCGACAGGCGCCAGGCCCCGAAGATCAGCCCGACCCACACCGCCAGCAGGTAGGCGAGCAGGAGCGGGACGCCGAACACGGTCGCGTCGGCGGCGAAGACGAGGATGAAGGGGGGCGTGAGCAGGAAGGTCCCGACGACGGGCGCCATGGCCGCGAGGGCCTGCGCGCGGCGCGGGCGCAGGCGCGGCGGGAACACCTCGGGCGCGGCGGGCCCCGGGGGCGGCGGCGCGGCGGGGCGGCCCGCCCCGGGCGGCGACGCGCGCCCGGGCGCCGTCATCCAGCCACGAGCGCGCGGACCTGGTCGATCACGTCGCGGTTGGAGAAGGGCTTGGTGATGAAGGCGTCGGCGCCGATCTCGTCGGCGCGCTGGCGGTCCTGGTTCTGGCCCTTGGCGGTGAGCATGATGACCGGCAGGCCCTTGAGCAGCGGGTCGGCGCGCACCCGGCGCAGCACCTCGAACCCGTTCATGCGCGGCAGCATGACGTCGAGGATCATCACGTCGGGCCGGATGGTGGAGACGAGCGTGAAGGCCGCCTCTCCGTCCGGGGCCGACTGGACGTCGAAGCCTTCCCGCCCGAGCAGGAAGGCCAGGGATTCCACGATATGCGGTTCGTCTTCTGCGATCAGCACCTTGCTGGCCGTCATGGCGTTCCTTCCCCCCGCTGCGCGCGTCGGTCTGTTTCGCCGACTTGGTCATGCCGCGCGGCGCGTGCGCGCCGCCCCGACAGGGCGCTCGAGCGAGCCTAGCGGGAAAGCGCGAGGGTGCAAAGAGCGCGTTCACGCCCCGCGGCGCGGCTTTTTAGGCGGATGCGCAGATGTGCAGGCGACCGCGGCGAGAAGGGCGCGGGCGCCGAGGCGGCCGGCAAGCGCCGAGGGGGAAGCAGCGCGCGCCCCTGTCCGCGGCGGCGGCCCGGCCGGAAGATCGGGGCGGCAGACCGGGGCGGCAGACCGGGGCGGCAGGTCCTTGCGGGGGCGGGCGCCCTCGGGGGGCGCAAGGCCCCCGCTCGGCCGCCCGCGCCGCGCGGGGCGCGGCGGGTGCGGGAGGGAGGAGGCGGCGCGGGAGGGAGGCCGGGAGAAAGCGAAGATCGGATCGCGCCCGGGCGGCGGGCGGGTCGGCGGCCAGCGCCGCGGGTCGGCGCCAGGGGTCGGCCTCCGGGCTTTCGCCGGAGCCCGCCGGGCCCGCGCCGGCGCCGGCCCCGCCCCGGCCCCGGCCTTGATGCCGCCCGCGAGGCCCCCGCCAGAAAACACGAATGGCGGCGCCCCCAGGGGCGCCGCCATGGTCGGCACGTCTCCGCCGCGGCGCGTGGGCCGCGCCGCCCTCAGGCGTCGCGGTCGGCGACCGGGGCCGGTTCGTCCATCACCTCCCAGTCCTCGCCGGCGGCGAGAAGGCAGGTGGAGCCGTCGGGCAGCGTGATCACGATGGTCCAGGTGCCCGAATTGGGCGAGGTCCAGATCTCCACCACCCGCTGGTCCTGCAGCAGGCCGATGCCGCGGCGGCTCTCGCCATACTTTTCCTGCAGGCGCTGGACCACGTCGGCGCGGTCGGCGCAGAGCGCGCCCTGCGCCTCGGCCCGCTGGCCCGCGCCGCCCGCCAGCACCGCGGCCAGCATCAGCGCGCCCGCGCCGCCGGTCAGCGCCTTGCGGATCTTTTCCGTCCGGCGGCCGCCGCCCTTCTTCGTCAGGGCCACGTCGACGGCGGTGCGGAACAGGCCCGCCCAGAACCCGACCGCCGGATCGGGCCGCGGCACGGGGGCCGCGGGATCGCGCGGGGCGGGGGAGGGGGTGAAGACCGAGGCGAGACCCCGGAAGGCATTGGAGAAGAAAGACATCAGCGTGCGCTCCCGCTTGTTCATCAGGCGCATCGGGACCCGCGGGACGGGCCCAGCGCCCGCCCCCGACCCTTGGATGGCGCCGGTGCGATGGTGTCTGCGTCATGGTCCGCACGGAGCGGGCGATCCCCGGAGACAGCCCCCGCGCCGCCGAATCCGCTTGCGGCATGGACGGGGGGACCCCGGACTCCGCCGCAGTGCGGTATTGACGCCGAGAATGCGCCGCCATGCTTTAAATAAACTTAACGACCGCGCGCTCCCCGCCGCGGGACGCAACGGCGCGCCCATTTCGCGACACGAAACCACCCCGTCCCGCCGCGTTGCGACATAATCTTGCGCACCTGCGAAATCTCCGCTACGCCCTGCCCCGACAGCCGCTCCATGCCAAGGAATTCGCCGATGACCGACGCCCCCGTCCGCCCGCGCCGCTCCGTCCTCTACATGCCCGGCGCCAAGACCCGCGCGCTGGAAAAGGCCGCCGGCCTGCCCGCCGACGCGCTGATCCTCGACCTCGAGGACGCCACCGGCCCGACCGAGAAGGACCTGGCGCGCGACCTGGTGGTCGAGAAGGTCAAGGCGAAGGCGTTCGGCAAGCGCGAAGTCATCATCCGCGTCAACGGCCTCGACACCCAGTGGGGCGAGGCGGATGTGCGCGCCGCGGCCAAGGCCGGGCCGGACGCGATCCTGGTCCCCAAGGTCTCCTCGCCCGATGACATCGCCGCGGTGCGCGCGATCATGGAGGAAGAGGGCGCGCCGGAGTCCACGAAGATCTGGGCGATGATGGAGACGCCGCTCGGCATCCTCAACGCCCAGGCCATCGCCCAGGCGCCGCGGCTGACCTGCTTCATCATGGGCACCAACGACCTGGTGAAGGAGCTGAACGCCGCCCACACCCCGGACCGCGCGCCGGTGCTGGCGTCGCTGTCGATCTGCCTGCTGGCCGCCAAGGCCTACGGGCTGGCCTGCATCGACGGCGTCTACAACGCCTTCAAGGATGACGAGGGGCTGCGGGCCGAGTGCGAGAAGGGCCTCGCCATGGGCTTTGACGGCAAGACCCTGATCCACCCGCTGCAGCTCGCCGTGACCAACGAGGTCTTCGCGCCGTCGCAGGCGGATCTCGACCTCTACGCCCGCCAGGTCGCGGCGTTCGAGGAGACCCGCGCCAAGGGCGAGGCGGTCGCGGTGGTCGACGGCAAGATCGTCGAGAACCTGCATGTCGAGACCGCCAAGGCGCGCCTCGCGCTCGCCGATGCGATCAAGGCGCTGGAAGCCGACCTGGCCTGAGACCACCTGGTCCGACCGCACGCGAAGGGCGCCCCGCGGGGCGCCCTTTTGCATTCCGGTGGGGGGTGCGCCCCGGGCCGCAAGGCCCGCACGGGGAGAGGCCCGGAACGGGCCGGGCGGGCGGGCGATGCGCAGGGCGCAAGCCCGGAGCGAGACCCGCTCGCCTCCCCCGCAGACCCCCTCAGAACCCCGCGCCGACCACCATCACCCAAAGCCGCGCGCCATCCGTGACCAGCCCGCGCCGCCCGTAAACCGCCTCCGCCGCGCCGACCAGCTCCGCCCCCGGCGCCAGGTTGTTCGCCCGGTGCCCGTCCGAGCCCTGCCACGCCGCCATCGCCGCCGCCGCATCCGGCTGGCCCATCGCGATGTTCTCCGCCGCCATCCGCGCAACCAGCCCCCCCCGCGCCACCCGCTCCAGCGGCAGCGACCCGTCCGAGCCCGCATGGTCGAACGCCCCGTTCGACAGCAGGTCCCGCGCATGCGCCAGCGCCGCCGCCTCCAGCGCCGGGTGCACCGCAAGCGCCCCCAGCCCCGCCTCGGCCCGCACCTGGTTCACCGCCGCCGCCAGTTCCGCCGAAACCCATGGCCCGGCGCCGTCCCCGCTCAGCCCTGACATGTAGTGCACCCCCTCAGAACAACCTGAAAATGCAAAATAAAACAACGCCTTGCGCGTTTCGCCACGTGGAAATTCCCGCGCTTCGGATTTGGTCCCGGGCGGGGGTCCGTGGTACCGTCTCCCCCGTCGGCGGCCCGCGGCCGCCACGCCACCGCATGTCATCGGGAGGACACGTCATGCGCAAGGGTTCCGCCAGGATCGATCGCCGCAGCGCGCTGGCGGCAGGCGCCGCCGCCGCCGCCATGCTCGCCGCCCCGGGCGTGCTGCGCGCCGCGCCGCGCGAAATGCTCATCAACAACTGGCTGCCCCAGCAGCACCTGGTCCCGGACCTCGTCCTCACCGAATGGTCCCAGATGATCGAGCGGCGCACCGAGGGCCGCGTCACCTTCCGCTTCTCCGAGACACCCATGGGCCCGCCGCCGGCCGCCTATGGCATCATCGCCGAGAACAAGGCCGACGTCACCTTCGCCCTCCACGGCTATTCCGGCGACGACGCGTTCAAGCGCAGCCAGGTCGGCCAGTTCTCCTTCCTCGGCGACAGCTACTCCGCCACCCAGGCCTTCTCCTCGGTCTACTGGGACCTGCTCGACCCGCAGGCCGAACACCAGGAGATCAAGCTCCTCTCCGCCTTCCAGCACGGGCCCGGCTTCCTGTTCCTCAAGAACCGCTCCATCCGCGGCCCCGAGGACTTCAGGGGCCTGCGCCTGCGCACCTCCGGCGGCTACATCTCGAGGCTCCTGCAGGAGCTGGGGGCCGAGACCGTCCCCATGCCCCCCTTCAAGGCGCGCGAGGCGATGGAGGCCGGGGCCATCGACGGCGTCGCCTTCCCCTACGAGGGCGGCCTCTCCTTCGGCATCGTCGACCAGACCACCGAGGTGTCGGAGCTGCCCGGGGGCTATTACAACGCCACCTGGTTCCTCGGCATGTCGCCCAAGGCCTGGGACGATCTCGGCCGCCGCGACCGGCGCGTGGTGCAGCAGGTGTCGCGCGAGTTCGTGCCCCTGCTGGCGGCCAAGAGCTTCGATTTCGTCGACCACAAGGGCCGCACCCTGTTCGAGGAGCGCGGCGTCGCCCTGACCCGCGCCCCGGACGAGGTCGAGCAGCTGATCCGCACCCGCGGCGGCGCCTACGAGCAGTCCTGGATCCAGGAGGTCGCCGCCCAGGGCTATCGCGGGGAATGGGCCCTCAAGCGCATGCGCCAGATGACCGGCGTCGACCGCGGCTGAAATACGCGCGGGCCTGTCGCGGTCCCGGGGCGGGCCCCGGGCTGCGGGACAAGCCCTGCAGGACAAGGGCCGCCGCGGGGCCAGGCCCGGGCCGGGCGCGGCGCAGACCGGACAGGGACACGGACACGGACACGGACAGGGCGGGGGACGTCGGCGCCTCCCCCGCGACCTTCCCACCCTTCACGGGAATGCGAGCGGCGCCCGCCCGCGCGAATGCGCTAAGGTCCCCCCGCGCGCCGCCCGTCCCCGGGCGGCGCGCATCCGCCTTCCCCGCAAGCCGCCGCCCGCCGGAGCCGCCACATGTTCTACGTCATCCTCCTCCTCGGCCTCGCCCTCTGGTGGGGCGCACACCTGTTCAAGCCGATGTTCCCCGAAAAGCGCGCCGCCTTCTCGGCGAAGCACGGCGACAAGAAGGCCCGCGGGATCATGGCCGTCGTGATCCTGTTCTCGGTCCTGCTGATGGGCGTCGGCTACGCACATGCCGAATGGATCGACGTCTGGTACCCGCCGACCTTCTTCACCCATATCAACAACCTGCTGATGCTGTTCGCCATCGCCCTGCTCGGCGCCGGGGATTCGAAAAGCAACCTTCGCCGCGTGGTGCGCCACCCGATGCTGATCGGGACCAAGACCTGGGCGCTGGCGCACCTGATGGTGAACGGCGACCTCGCCTCGGTGATCCTGTTCGGCGGCATCCTCGGCTGGGCCGTGCTGGCGATGATCCAGCTCAACAAGCGGGACGGCGAATGGGTGAAGCCGCCCAAGTCGCCCATCACCCGCGACATCGGGCTGGCGGTCGCCACCATCGTCCTCTACGGCGTCATCGTCTGGGTCCATATCTGGGCGGGCGTCAGCCCCGTCCCGGGCTGACCCGCATAACGGAGAGACCCGATGATCGCCTACCGCCTGCTGACCGAGGACGACACCTCCGCCTTCTGCCACAAGGTCACCGACGCCCTGAACAAGGGCTGGAGCCTCCACGGTTCTCCCACCATGACCTTCGACGCCGCCCGCGGCGTGGTGCGCTGCGCACAGGCCGTGGTGAAGGAGGCCGAGGGCGAGTATTCGCCCGAGGTGAAGCTCGGGCAACTCTGAGCGGCCCGGGGGGGGGGGGGGGGGGGGGGGGGGGGGGGGGGGGGGGGGGGGGGGGGGGGGGGGGGGGGGGGGGGGGG